>PFKE01000129.1 GCA_002784145.1 Flavobacteriaceae bacterium CG_4_10_14_3_um_filter_33_47
TTATTCGGGTATTGAAGAGAATGTAACAGGGTTAAATGTGAATGACATTGCTCAAGTAACATTTAAACTAAACAAACCTATTTTTTATGATCCATTTAAAAATCATAGAACAAATGGGTCGTTTATATTGATAGATACTAATACAAATAACACTGTTGGAGCAGGGTTTATTCAATAAAAAATAATTAAAAAATTCTTTCCAAAAAAGGAAAGGTCAGGTACGGTCATGCAAAGTTTTAGAACGGAAATAGAAAATCCTATTGTCGAAAAGGATATTATTGAATTAGCAAAAAAAATTGAGTTATTCAATACAGGTAAGATTGATGAAGAAAAGTTTAGAAGTCTTCGTTTGGCACGTGGTGTGTATGGCCAACGCCAAGAAGGCGTTCAAATGATTCGTATTAAACTGCCTTTTGGAAAAGTATTAAGCAATCAATTGAAACGAATTGCTGAGGTGTCTGACGAATATTCTCGTGGGCGTTTGCACATCACAACCCGTCAAGACATTCAAATTCATCATGTCGATTTAAACAGAACGCCACAGCTTTGGGCCGACTTAGAGAAAGATGATGTTACGCTCAGAGAAGCTTGTGGAAATACCGTTAGAAATGTCACTGCTTCAGAAACTGCTGGCATTGATGTCAATGAACCTTTTGATGTGTCACCTTATGCAGATGCCGTTTTCAAGTTCTTTTTAAGAAATCCTATATGCCAGGAAATGGGACGAAAATTTAAGGTTTCTTTTTCTTCTTCTGATGAAGATACGGGCCTTTCATATATGCATGATTTAGGCTTTATTGCCAAAATTCAAAATGGTGTACGTGGCTTTAAAGTTATGTTAGGAGGCGGATTGGGTTCTCAACCACGTCATGCCGATGTGTTATATGATTTTATTGAAACTGATAAAATCATTCCTACAATGGAAGGCGTTTTAAGAATTTTTGATCGTCATGGCGAACGTAAAAGTAGAGCCAAAGCCAGAATGAAATTCTTAATAAAAGATATAGAATTAAAGGCTTTTAAAACATTAGTTGAAGAAGAACAAAATGCCATAGAGTTTAAATCGGTGCCCATAGATTTTGAATCGTATAAGCCTTCAAAACCTGTGTCAGTTGATGTTCCAAAAGTGGAGATAAAAAATCAAAAAGCTTTTGAAACTTGGAAATCGACAAACCTTGTGCTTCAAAAGCAAGAAGGTTATGTGGCCATTGGTGTTAAAGTACTTTTGGGTGATTTTTATACTGATAAAGCAAGATTATTAGCCGATTTGGTTGAGAACTTTGCAGCAGGCGAAATTCGTTTAACATTGCGTCAAAATATATTAATCCCTTTTGTTAAGGAAGAATTAGTGCCATTTTTTTATATGGAATTAGATAAACTTGGCTTTGCCGAAGCAGGTTACAACAAAGCGGTTGATATTACAGCTTGCCCAGGAACGGATACTTGTAACTTAGGAATTGCCAGTAGTACAGGAATTGCAGCGGAATTGGAGCGCGTTATAAAAACCGAATATCCACAGTATTTAGAAAATAAAGATTTATTGATTAAAATTAGTGGTTGTATGAATGCTTGCGGGCAACATACCATGGCCAATATTGGGTTTCAAGGCATGTCGGTTCGTACACCAGATAAATTGGTTGCTCCGGCATTACAAGTGTTATTAGGTGGCGGAAATTTAGGTGATGGCAATGGTATTTTTGCAGATAAAGTGGTAAAGATTCCAAGTCGAAGAGGTCCCGAAGCATTGCGCAGAATTTTAAATGATTTCGAAACTAATGCTCAAGGTAAAACGTTTGTAGCGTATTATAAAGTAACAGGCGAACGTTATTTTTACGATTTGTTAAACGACCTCCAAGACGTTACCAATTTAACCCAAGCCGATTTTATTGATTGGGGAACCAATGAAAAGTATGAAAAAGCCATAGGTGTTGGTGAATGTGCAGGTGTTGTTATTGATTTAATTTCAACCTTATTTTTAGAAAGTGAAGAAAAAATTGAGAACGCAATATTTTCGTTTAATGATAAGGTCTATTCAAGTGCTATTTACCATGCATACAGTTCTATGGTAAATTCTGCAAAAGCATTATTGCTTTCTGAAAATATTAGCACGAATACACAGGCAGGTATCATCAGCCAGTTTGATGACACTTTCGGGTCTAATGAAAAATTAAACTTAGGAACGACCTTTTCAGAATTGATTTACCAAATTAAGGAATACGCGCCTACCCAAGAATTTGCTTCAAAATATATTGAAAATGCGAATCAGTTTTTAGCTAAAGTAAGAGCCTTTAGAGGGATTCAATAAAAAGCTGTGTTTGAAATAATGTTATCTAACACCCAATTTTTGAAATGGAAGTAACGTCTAAAATACCAAAATTAACCGTAGTTGGCGCTGGACCTGGAGATCCTGAACTCATCACACTAAAGGCTATTAAAGCCATTGAAAGTGCCGATGTTATTTTGTATGACGCGCTCATTAATGAAGAATTGCTTAATTATGCTTCTAAAAAAGCAGAAATTATTTTTGTAGGCAAACGTAAGGGTTGTTATGCATATCAACAGGAACAAATCAATGAGTTAATAGTAAGCAGAGCAAAAAATCATGGTCATGTAGTTAGATTAAAAGGTGGCGATCCATTTATTTTTGGAAGAGGTGCCGAAGAGATTGATTATGTTAGACAATTCGATTTAGAAACCTTTGTGGTTCCAGGAATATCCTCATCGTTTGCGGTGCCAGCATATCAAGGTATTCCATTAACAAAAAGAGGTGCATCTGAGAGTTTTTGGGTCATAACAGGTACAACAAAATCACATCAGTTATCAAATGATGTTGTTTTGGCTGCTCAATCGACAGCAACCATTGTTATTCTGATGGGCATGGGAAAACTCAATGAAATCGTTGAGGTTTTTAAGTCTCAAAATAAGCATGCAATAGCTGTAGCCGTCATTCAAAATGGTACTACCAAAAATGAAAAAGTTGGTTTTGGAACCATTAATACCATTGAGAAAGTTGTAGAACAAAAACAGTTATCATCTCCAGCAATCATTGTTATTGGCGATGTTGTGAAAGAAAGAGTAACTTTGTCGTCTGTTTTAAATGAAATAAAAGCATTAAAAAATGATTAATTTTTAAATGGAAAGAAATAATTTATACCCTATTTTTTTAAAGTTAGATAATCTTCATGTGCTTATTGTCGGCGGCGGTAATGTGGCTGAAGAAAAATTAACCTTTCTGTTAAAATCTAGTCCAAATGCACATGTCACTATGGTATCTCCAATGTTCAGAGAAGGCACCATAGAATTAGCTAAAAAAGGTGATGTAAAATTAATAAAAAGACGATATAGCAAGCGATTTTTAAAAGGTAAGCACATGGTTATTGCAACCACCGATGTTCCTAATGTCAATGTAAAAGTGTACGAAAATTGTAGAAAGAAAGGAATTTTGGTTAATGTTGCCGACAATCCACCGTATTGCGATTTTTATATGGGTGGTATCGTAACAAAAGGCCATGTAAAAGTTGCTATTTCAACCAACGGAAAGTCGCCTACAACCGCCAAACGTTTACGTCAATTTTTCGAGGATGTCATTCCTGAAAATGTCAATGATTTGGTTCAAAATTTGAATGAATACAGGAATACAATACAAGGTGATTTTCAAGAAAAGGTGGAAACTTTAAATGAATTCACAAAAGGATTAATTGCTAAAAAAGAGTCTAAAAATGATTAAAACAGATATACTAATTATAGGTGCAGGACCAACAGGTTTATTTACGGTTTTTGAAGCAGGATTGTTAAAACTAAAATGCCATTTAATTGATGCCTTACCACAACCTGGAGGACAATGTTCAGAATTATATCCAAAAAAACCTATTTACGATATCCCAGGTTTTCCAGAAATTTTAGCGGGTGATTTAGCTAAAAACTTATTAGAGCAAGGGAAACAGTTTGAGCCCGGTTTCACATTGGGAGAACGCGCAGAAACTATTGATAAATTAAAAGATGGTACATTTATAGTAACCACCAACAAAGGTACAAAACATCATGCACCAGTGGTTGCTATTGCTGGTGGATTGGGCTCTTTTGAACCAAGAAAACCATTAATTGATAACATAACACATTATGAAGATAAAGGTGTTGAATATTTTATAAAGGATCCTGAAGTTTACAGAAATAAAAAAGTAGTTATTTCTGGAGGCGGCGATTCTGCCTTAGATTGGAGCATATTTCTAGCCGATATTGCTTCTCAAGTGACTCTAATTCATAGAAGGAATGAGTTTAGAGGAGCTTTAGATTCTGTTGAAAAAGTAACGGAATTGAAAGGCCTAGGCAAAATCAATTTAATTACACCTTCAGAAGTGACAGGTTTGGTTGGTGAAAATAAATTGGAAGCCGTTGTCATAACTACAGAAGGCGAAGAGTCGCAATTTGAAACCGATTATTTTATTCCGTTATTTGGCTTGTCTCCTAAATTAGGACCTATTGCCGATTGGGGATTGGAAATCGAAAAAAATGCTATAAAAGTTGATAATTCCTTAAACTATCAAACTAATATACCTGGTATTTTCGCTATTGGAGATGTTAATATTTACCCTGAAAAATTAAAATTAATTCTTTGTGGTTTCCATGAAGCTACCTTAATGTGTCAAGCAGCTTACAGAATCATCAACCCTGGTAAAAAGTATGTGTTAAAATATACTACGGTAAGTGGCATTGATGGTTTTGATGGTACTCGTAAAGAAGCTCCAAAAGCGGTGGTACAATCCATTCAATAAAAAGATTTTTTATCTAAATCATTATTGTTGTAAATTTCAGGATTGAATAACGACAATCATTTAGATAATATAAAATAGGTTATATGATGGATCCATGCGAAGAATTGAACGATAAGTTAATTCAGAAAAAATATAATGTGCGTTTAAAAGATGTTGTAAAAACATTCACAAAACGATTATTCTATTACATTTTTGATGAACACGAGAATGAGCTTCAGTTGTTAAAAAAAACCTTTTTAGAGATTACCTGTAATTTTAATATTGAAAATGGAGAAACTGTTTGGGAGGAATTTAAAAGTAAGTTTCAACTCATCAGAGCTAAACTAGATATAGATGCTGTAGCCGTTGTGAATTTTGACCCTGCCACAAAAAGTTTAGAGGAAGTTTACTTAGCATGCCCAGGTTTTTATGCCATTTCAATTTATAGGTTAAGTCATGAATTGTATGTACAAAATGTCCCTATTATTCCTAGAATGATGAGTGAATATGTACACGGTATAACAGGGATAGACATTCATCCGGGTGCAACCATTGGAGAATCTTTTTTTGTAGATCATGGAACAGGAATTGTCATAGGAGAAACATCTATCATCAAAAATAATGTCAAGATTTTTCAAGGGGTTACTTTAGGGGGTATTCAAGTGAAGAAAAGTATGGAATCTATCAAACGTCACCCAACGATTGAAGACAATGTCACTATTTACGCCAATGCTACCATTTTAGGAGGCGATATCGTTATTGGGGCAAATAGCACGATTGGTGCAAATGTTTGGATAACCCAATCGGTACCAGAAAATTCATTGGTAACCTATCAAACAGAAATTAAAATTAGACCAAAGAAAAATGGGATACACTAGTATTACAGACCGAATAGGCAATACACCATTGGTGGAAGCAAGTCATTTAATTCAAAATAAAAAGGTCAAGTTGTTATTAAAGCTTGAAGGCGATAATCCGGGAGGTAGTGTTAAAGATCGAGCGGCTTTTAATATGATTTCTGAAGCTTTAATACGAGGTGACATTAGCAAAGGAGGTACATTAGTGGAAGCCACAAGCGGCAATACAGGTATTGCATTAGCATTTATAGCCAATTTATTGGGTTTGAAGATGGTGTTAGTAATGCCTGAAAACTCTACCGAAGAGCGTGTTAAAACCATGCGAGCTTATGGTGCTGAGGTTATTTTAACACCTGCCGATATTGGCATTGAAGGCTCCAGAGATGTTGCATTTCAATTACGGGATAAAAAAGGGTATATCCTTTTAAATCAGTTTGAAAATGATGATAATTGGAAAGCGCATTATAAAACCACGGGCCCAGAAATTTGGAGAGATACCCAAGGTGAAGTCACGCATTTTGTTTCTGCCATGGGGACCACAGGTACTATCATGGGTGTTTCAACGTATTTAAAAGAGAAAAATAAAAACATCAGTATCGTGGGTGCACAACCAGCCGATGGCGCAAAAATTCCGGGTATTAGAAAGTGGTCGCCAGACTATGTGCCTAAATTTTTTGATAGGTCTAAAGTAGATATAGTGATTGATGTGAGTGAAGAAGATGCCAAAGCAACAACCCAACGACTAGCAAAGGAAGAAGGCATTTTTGCAGGCATGAGTAGTGGTGGCTCCGTTTTTACGGCTTTAAAATTAGCTGAAACTTTAGAAAGTGGTGTTATTGTTTCTATTATTTGCGATAGAGGCGACCGGTATTTGTCTTCAACTTTATTTGAATAATTAAGGCAATTTTTCATAAATAGTGCGGATAAAAAAAATATTGTTAGTATTTTTGTTCGCTCGTTCATAAACGTATTAATAATGTTATCAAGAAAGGTAGAGGGAATAGACCCGTTGAAGCCTTGGCAACCCTTTTTTCGGTAGTTATCTGGATAAAGAAGGTGCTACGTTCTACTAATTATTTAAACTATAATTAGAAAGATAACGAAAAGTGTTTCTTTTACTTTTCTTGATGACATACAGATATAAATTATCAAAAATGTCAAACATACAAAAAGCTTTACAGCAACGTATTTTAGTATTAGATGGCGCCATGGGAACCATGCTTCAGCGATATAAGTTTACTGAAGAAGATTTTCGGGGCGAACGTTTTAAAGACTATCCAACACCTTTACAGGGTAATAACGATTTGCTTTCCATTACACAGCCAGAAGCTATTAAAACCATACATGCCAAATATTTTGAAGCTGGCGCCGATATTGTAGAAACTAATACGTTTTCTGGCACTACCATCGCTATGGCCGATTATCAAATGGAAGATTTGGTGTATGAACTCAATTACCAATCCGCTAAATTAGCCAGAGAGGTTGCTGATCAATTCACGGCAAAGGAACCACATAAACCACGCTTTGTTGCGGGGTCTATCGGACCAACAAACCGAACAGCAAGCATGTCGCCAGACGTTAATGATCCTGGTTATAGAGCTGTCACGTTTGACGAATTGCGTATCGCCTATAAACAGCAAGTGGAAGCGTTAATAGATGGTGGTGTTGATTTGCTATTGGTTGAAACCGTTTTTGATACCCTAAACGCCAAATCAGCATTATTTGCCATTGAAGAAGTAAAAGATGAACGCAACATAGATATCCCCATTATGTTAAGTGGTACTATTACTGATGCTTCAGGAAGAACGTTATCAGGACAAACAGCCGAGGCTTTTTTGATTTCCGTGTCACATATTCCTTTATTGTCTATTGGATTTAATTGTGCTTTAGGCGCCAATTTATTGCAACCTCATTTAGAAGCCATTGCCCATAAGACTGATTTTGCTATATCTGCACATCCTAATGCGGGTTTGCCAAATGCTTTTGGTGAATACGATGAATCTCCCGAAGAAATGGGCGAGCAAATTGAAGAATATTTAAAAAAGAATTTAATAAATATTATAGGAGGTTGCTGTGGTACAACGCCTGAGCATATTAAAGTGATAGCCCATATTGCAGCAAAATATAAACCACGTCGACATACGGAACCTGTTTCAGCATCTCAATAAATAATGATAAAAATTAAACAAACAAAATTCATGCGCTTATCAGGATTGGAGCCCCTAATCCTAAACGAAGACAGCAATTTTATAAATGTTGGTGAGCGTACTAATGTAGCAGGTTCAAGAATGTTTCTTCGACTTATAAAAGAAGAAAAATTTGATGAAGCCTTAGCGGTTGCCAGACATCAGGTTGATGGTGGCGCGCAGATTATTGACATTAATATGGACGATGGTCTTATTGATGGTAAAGAATCCATGGTGCGTTTTTTAAACCTGATTGCTGCTGAACCGGATATTTCCAGAGTCCCTATCATGATTGATAGCTCTAAATGGGAAATCATTGAAGCTGGTTTAAAAGTAGTTCAAGGTAAATGTGTTGTGAATTCCATTTCTTTAAAAGAAGGTGAAGATAAATTTATTTGGGAAGCCAAGCAGATAAAACGTTATGGTGCTGCTGTGGTTGTTATGGCTTTTGATGAGGTCGGTCAGGCCGATAATTATGAGCGCAGATTAGAAATATCAAAGCGTTCTTATGATATTTTAGTCAATAAAGTAGGTTTTCCTTCCGAAGATATTATTTTCGATTTAAACATATTTCCGGTAGCGACAGGTATGGATGAGCACAAAAGAAATGCCATCGATTTTATTGAAGCTACTAGATGGGTACGCCAAAATCTACCAAACGTCAGCGTCAGCGGTGGTGTAAGTAATGTGTCGTTTTCGTTCAGAGGAAATGATGGTGTTCGCGAAGCCATGCACTCGGTGTTTTTGTATCATGCCATTCAAGCGGGTATGAATATGGGAATTGTTAATCCGTCACTTTTAGAGGTGTATGATGATATCCCAAAAGATTTATTAGAACATGTTGAAGATGTTATTTTAGATAGAAGAGACGATGCTACCGAGCGTTTATTAGATTTTGCCGAAACCGTTAAAGGGTCTAAAAAAGAAGCTGGAGCCGATTTGTCATGGCGTGAAAATCCTGTTCAAGATAGAATCACCCATGCGCTTGTAAAAGGTATTGATGCCTTTATTATTGAAGATGTTGAGGAGGCTAGATTACAGGCAGAAAAACCTATTGACGTTATTGAAGGCAATTTAATGATAGGCATGAACGTGGTGGGGGATTTGTTTGGTGCTGGAAAAATGTTCTTGCCTCAGGTTGTTAAATCTGCAAGGGTGATGAAAAAAGCGGTGGGGTATTTAAACCCATTTATTGAAGCTGAAAAAGGTGACTTGCAAGAACCAGTTGGTAAAGTTTTAATGGCGACCGTTAAAGGCGATGTACACGATATTGGAAAAAATATTGTAAGCGTCGTGTTGGCTTGTAATAATTACGAAATCGTCGATTTAGGCGTGATGGTGCCACCAGAACGCATTATTTCTGAGGCCATTTTACATAATGTAGATGCTATTGGATTATCGGGTTTAATCACACCGTCACTTGATGAAATGGTGTATTTAGCCAAAGAAATGGAACGCCAAAATTTCAGCATTCCATTACTTATTGGAGGCGCAACGACTTCAAAAGCACATACAGCTGTAAAAATAGATCCGCAATATAAAAATGCTGTGGTTCATGTGAACGATGCGTCTAGAGCTGTTACTGTTGTGGGTGATTTGTTGAACAAAAAAACGGTCAACGAATATGTTGCCAATTTAAAAAAGGATTATGACGAGTTTCGAACCAAGTTTTTAAAAAGAGGCAAAGAGAAATCGTATATTTCCATTATTGAAGCTAGAAAAAGAAAGTTTAAAATAGATTGGGAAACTTCTGAAATTGTTAAGCCTAAGGAACTAGGAATTCAGGTTTTAAAGCAGTTAAGCTTGAAGGAATTAGTACCATTTATAGATTGGAGTCCGTTTTTTAGAAGTTGGGATTTACATGGTAAATATCCAGATATTTTAACCGATGAAGTTGTGGGCGAGCAAGCAACCATCATGTTTAAGGAAGCGCAAAAAATGATTGAAGAAATCATCGCCAAGCAATTATTAAAACCAAGAGCGGTTTTCGGATTGTTTGAAGCGAATACAATCAATCATGATGATATTTCTGTACAGAAAAAAGGAAAAGAAATCGCTATTTTCAGAACGTTGCGTCAGCAATTAAGTAAACGTGAAGGCATTCCAAACATGGCTTTAGCCGATTTTATTGCGCCCAAGGAAACTGGAAAAACCGATTATATGGGAGCTTTTGCTGTGGCTATTTTTGGGGCACAAGAATTGGCTGATAGTTACAGAAAAAAAGACGATGATTATAATGGTATTATGGCGCAAGCCATTGCTGATAGGTTTGCAGAGGCTTTAGCGGAATATTTGCATAAACAAGTGCGAACTAAACATTGGGGTTATGCCGAAAATGAAGATTTGACCAACGATGATTTAATCCAGGAGAGTTATAAAGGCATACGTCCAGCACCAGGTTATCCAGCGTGTCCAGACCATTTGGAAAAAGAAACCATTTGGGAGTTATTAGACGTCGAAAAAGTGATTGGTGTCACCTTAACCGAAAGTTTAGCGATGTGGCCAGCGGCAGCAGTTTCAGGTTATTATTTTGGAAATCCGGAAGCGAAGTATTTCGGATTAGGTAAAATAACCGATGATCAAGTAACCGATTTTGCTGTTAGAAAAGGTATTTCTAAAGAGAAAGCTAGAAAATGGTTGCATCCAACGATTGCAGATGAATAATAAAAGTCATTACGAGGAATGAACAAGTTTATACTGAGTGCAGTCGAAGTAAAGTAATCACAGGAACAGATTGCTTCATTTCATTCGCAATGACAAAACTAATATTGTTTAGAAATGAAAAACAAATTTATAGAGTTAACATTAGGTAGTTACATCATTTCACATGGCTATAATGCCAAGGATAAAGAAATGATGGAACCAATTTCTTCGGATAATTTCTCAAAGAAAATCATACCTGTTTCCAGAATAAAATCGGTTAGTGAAAAATATATTTTAACCGATTATGTTGATGGGCGATGGATTTATTGGGAATATGAAGAGGACTATGAAGCCATTAAAAAGTTATTGCTTTAATTTGCGTTAGCGATTATAGTGGAAAGCCCACAGCGAGGCACGAGCGAGGACTTGAAGCGGAAAGCGCGACCCTTGTGGTAACTCCCAAAATAATTAAAAGTTTTAGAAATTTATTCGTGTATTTGTGGCGAATAAAAAAAGTAAATAATATTAAATGAAAGTCCCCTTTGGGGATTTAGGGGAAAATGAAAGTAACAGATCACATAAAAAAAGCCAACGGAAAAACCTTGTTTTCCTTTGAAATTATTCCACCTCAAAAAGGGAGAAATATCCAGGAACTCTATAATAATATAGATCCACTGATGGAGTTTAATCCGCCTTTTATAGATGTTACAACTTCTAGAGAAGAGTATGTTTATATTGATAAGGGTGAAGGACTTTTAGATAGAAAAATTACCCGCATGCGTCCAGGTACCGTTGGTATTTGTGCGGCCATAAAACATAAATATAACGTAGATACCATTCCGCATGTGTTGTGTGGCGGATTCACAAAAGAAGAAACAGAATACGTCTTGGTTGATTGCCATTATTTGGGCATTGATAATGTCATGGCGCTTCGTGGTGATGCCATGAAACATCAACAATATTTTGAACCTGCTGAAGGTGGACATGCTTATGCATCAGGTCTTGTAAAACAAATGAGCGATTTAAATAAAGGCAAATATTTGCATGATGTGGTAGAATCTGATTATAAAACCAATTTTTGTATTGGAGTTGCTGGATATCCTGAAAAGCACTTAGAAGCACCATCCTTAAACACCGATTTAAAACGTCTTAAAGAAAAAGTTGATGCAGGAGCTGATTACGTAGTAACGCAGATGTTTTTTGACAACGCTAAATTCTTTGAATTTGTTGATAAGGCAAAACAGGCAGGAATTAATGTGCCAATCATTCCAGGAATAAAACCGATTGCCGTAAAGCGACATTTACAATTGTTGCCACAGGTTTTTAAAATTGATATACCAGAAACTTTAATTCAAGAAGTAGAAACTTGTAAAGACAATAATCAAGTGCGTGAAGTGGGTATAGAATGGGCGATCAAACAGTCGAAAGAATTGTTAGAAGCTGGTGTTCCAGTCTTGCATTATTATTCCATGGGGAAGAGTTATAATATAAAAGCCATAGCATCACAGTTGTTTTAAATAGTCCTTTATTTTTGCCTCATAAGTAAAGTTTTTCAT
The DNA here is from genome assembly GCA_002784145.1 of Flavobacteriaceae bacterium CG_4_10_14_3_um_filter_33_47. Taxonomy (GTDB): domain Bacteria; phylum Bacteroidota; class Bacteroidia; order Flavobacteriales; family Flavobacteriaceae; genus Yeosuana. Next base: position 11,994 of record PFKE01000129.1, read on the forward strand.
GCGATATTTCATTTTAAGTGCTTTTTGGCTTCTTTGTAGTGTTTCTTTTTCGCAAGAAAAACAAAACACTTCCTTTGTGGATGTCAATTATTTTAAAGGAAACATAGCACTTCAAAATAACGATATTCTTCACTTGATAACAGGTCATCCTGAAGGTGTCATCTTAAGCTGGAACAAAAAAACATATGGTTATCAGGATTGGGAACAGCGATTTAATTATCCAGATTATGGTTTGTCATTTTCTTATCAGAATTTAAAAAATGATGTTTTAGGAAATAATTACGC
>PFKE01000096.1 GCA_002784145.1 Flavobacteriaceae bacterium CG_4_10_14_3_um_filter_33_47
TAGGTGATATTTTTAAGGAAATCGCTAAATTAAGCAACAACTATACAACACCAGAAGATGCCTGTAATACGTTTAAAGCACTTTATGCTGCCTTGGATGAATTCGAACAAGATTTGCATCAGCACATCCATTTGGAGAATAATATTTTACATCCAAAAGCTAAAAAGCTAGAAAAAGATGTTATTAGTACAAACAATTAACGTTTACAATAATGACAATAATAAAAAACCGTAATGCTTTTTTTAAGGGAATTACGGTTTTAAAAAATGGATTTGACCAACATATAATCTAACTAAATGTAAGAATTTTTAAAAACTAAATTCAACACCCGTATTTATTTAAAATAATTATTTTATTAAATCATGATTCAAACCAATATCTTTTGGGTTAATGAGCATTTTAGAATTTAACAAGGTTCCATAAACGCTTCTAAAAGCCGTTTTATAAATTTAGTCGCCATTATCTAGGTTTTTTGAATCTGGATTCTCAGCGAAAATCATTCCTTTGTTTTTTCCACCAAAAATGAACATTGGTGCTGCAGATGCATGGTTTGTTCCGCTGTTATACTCTTTTACTAAATTCTAAAAAAGCCATTATGGTGGCTTGATTAAACACAGGAATTTATAAACTTTGCATTAATTACTTGCCAAGAAATCTTGATACCATTTTCCTGAAGATTTTACAATACGATTCTGGGTTGAAAAATCGGTGTAAACAAGCCCAAACCTAGGTCGATAGCCTTCGGCCCATTCAAAATTATCTGTGAAGGTCCAAACAAAATACCCTTCAACATTCAATCCTTCTTTTTTGGCCTTGTATACTTGCTCAAGGTGCGATTGTAAATAATTAAGCCTTTCGGTGTCATTTATTTCTCCATGAGTTAAGTTATCATTAAAAGCCGCACCATTTTCGGTAATAATAATTCTTTTCACCTCTTTGTATTGATTGAACTGCTTAATCATTTCATAGATACTAGGAGGATATATTTCCCAATCCATCAAAGAGGTTTTTACCCGTCTTGAAGATGCCTTTACAATTTTAGCCCTTAAATAAGGGACAAAAAAATTATGTTTAACTACTTCACGCGTGTAATTCTGCACACCAATAAAATCAAAATCAAACAATACATTTTTTAAATCTTCCTCCTTTATATATGTTTGAATGCGTTTTAAAACAGGAACATGTTCCATAGGATAACCCATACCCAATATGGGCTCGATGAATAGACGATTTAATAAAGCATCTGCTTTTTTTGCAGCCAAGATATCTCTTGGTTTATTACTGAATGGGGTTATTTGTGAGCACGAAAATGTTGTTCCAATATTAGCGTTAACAACCATGGATCGCAATACTCTGCCACCAGCTGCTTGGCACAACGTAGCATGATGAATGGCTGGTAAAAAGTTTTTTAACCCTTTACTTCCTGGTGCGTGTACACCTAAAAAATAGCCTGCACCTGTAAAAACCATAGGTTCATTCAATACCATCCAGTTTTTCACGCGGTCACCAAAATGTGTTGCACAAACCTTAACATAGTTTTCAAACCATGATAAAATAGCTCTGTTAGTCCAGCCACCTTTATCTTGCAAAATCTGTGGCAAATCCCAATGGTATAATGTTATCCAAGGCGTGATACCATATTCTAAACAAAAATTAATGACGCGGTTATAAAAATCAATACCAGCTATACTTACATGGCCATATCCATTTGGAATGATTCGCGACCACGATAATGAAAACCGAAAATTTTTGATATTCATGGATTTCATTAGAAGAATATCTTCTTTATATGTATGGTAAAAATCGCATGCTATTTGTCCATGTTGATTATTATAAATAGTTCTTTTTTTAGAAGAGAAATGGTCCCATATAGAAGGGCTTTTGTCATGAGTATTGTAAGCGCCCTCTATTTGATAAGCCGCCGTTGAAACCCCAAAAGCAAAGTCATTTCCAAAATCATGAGGTGTTAAATTAAAGGTCTTTTGATTTTCAGTTAAATCCATAAAGTTTATTCTATTATAGATTTTCTTTAAGAAGTTGATCTATAATCTTTTCTGTATTATCAGGATAGTCAACCTCTACAATAGTATCTGATTCTATCCATTTTTGTATAGTTTTAACGTGTTTTTCCTTTAAGGTTTTTATTACAGGTACGCCCATATCTCTTAGTGCTGCAGCATTGCATTGTTGTTCATATTGACCTTTCATTGGTATAACCATAAGTTTTTTTCGCAAAAAAAGGGCCTCTGCAGGTGTTTCAAAACCAGCACCACAAAGTATGCCTATGCTCGTTGCCATACTTTTTACAAACACTTCATTGGTGATGGGTTGTACGGTAATATTTTTAATAGAATACGCCTCTTTACAGTATTTTGAAAACACTTGCCAGGTAACATTTTCTGCTTTTGAAAGTATATTTATTACTTTTTTATCATCATAAGAAGGCAAATAAACGGTGTAATGTTCTCCAGTTTCACATTGAGCAGATCGGATATCTTGCCTGATAACTGGTGTAAAAATGTTGTCTTGATATTCTTTAAAATGAAAACCATATTGTTTGGTTGTAGGTGCGTATTTTTTTAGAATGAGTCTCCCTAGCGGATCTTTCTTTTTTGGCTTTGGTGCATTTGGAGTTAGTATAGCTGATTGATGACTTAAACTTATGCATGGTTTTTGTTTTAATTTACATGCCCAAGCAGATACGGGTTCAAAATCATTTATAATTAAATCGTAATTTTCAACAGGAAGATTAGTTATTTCCTTGTGAAGCCTTAAGGTCTTTGCTTTTAAATAGGTTTTCCAAAAATCAACACCACCTTTTTTACCAAAAATAAAACTAAGCCCTTTTAATTGGTAGGTAATAGGATAAGGAATATTAATATCGGCTTGAGTTCCGCTAACAAGAATATCCAATTCAATATTCTTCTTTTGTAAAATAGGAATGATATCTCGTGCTCTACTTAAATGTCCGTTACCAGTACCTTGAATAGCATACAATATTTTCATGGGCATTTATTCAGGTAAATTATTTTTAGGTGCTTTATTTTCTATTTTAAATTCATTCATTAAATTTTGAAAAAGTATTTTATCATCAAGAACTTCTTCTTCTTCCTCTTCTTCCTCAGAAGTAACGCTATCAGTTTCTAGCTTAAACTCATCTTTAAAGTAATACAGATGCCATTTATTGTCATAATATTCAAGGGCTGTTAAGTTTTCAACCCAATCGCCCGAATTTAAATAAGTAACACTACCTTCAGAAGTTTCAATTCTTTTAATTTCCGGTTGATGTATGTGCCCGCATATAACATAATCATAGTTATTTTCTATGGCAATATCGGTGGCAACTTTTTCAAAATCATTGATAAATTTTACTGCAGATTTTACACTGTTTTTAATTTTTTTGGACATAGAAATTGGTCCTCTGCCAAATTTTAGAGCAAAGAAATTTATAGCACTATTTAATAGTATTAAGAAATCGTATCCAACGGCACCTAATTTTGCAATAGATTTTGAATGTTTCATAGTTACATCAAACACATCTCCATGAAAAATCCAAGCTTTTTTTTCGTCAATAGTTAATAGTTCCTTGTTTGAAATACTAAAAGAACCTATTTGAAAGCCATCAAACTTTCGCAACATTTCATCATGATTGCCTGTTATATAGTTTACTTCTATACCTTTAGTTATCCAAGATGTTATAAGTTTTATCACTTTCATGTGCGATTTAGGCCAATAACGTTTGCTAAATTGCCATATATCAATAATATCGCCATTCAAAATAACTCTTTTTGGACTTATAGATTTAAGGTATTTAAAAAGTTCTTTAGCGCGACAACCATAGGTTCCTAAATGAACATCGGATATTATTACAATATCAACAGCTCTTTTGCTCATGTTTTATTATGGATATTTAGTTTTTAATAGGTTTGATTTTAAGAGGAAGGCATAGACCACATAAACAAGTGGCAGAAAAGTTACTATGAAAGTAGATTGATGATTTAATAATATCATCATATGCTTAAAAATTAAAGCTAGCAAATAGATTTAGCTACAAAGATGATTTCTATTATTAAAAGTTAGGTTAAGTGATTGTTAAATTGAAATTAAGATTATGATAAAAACGCTCAAGGTTATGAATGATTTATAATATAATTAAGAAGTTTAATAAGTAAGCTGAAAAGTTGTTTTGCAAAAAACCAACATGTTGTACACTTGATAAGCTTATTATGAAATCCATTATTGGAGTTTCTCCAAAATTTAGCAGGAGATTTATAAAAACAAAAAACCTCCAACCATAAAAGGTTGAAGGTTTGTCTGTACTCAAGGTGGGAATCGAACCCACACTCCCGAAGAAACTGGATTTTGAATCCAGCGCGTCTACCAATTCCGCCACTTGAGCGTTTTAGAAATGCAAAAATAAAATATTTTTCAATAGTATTCATAAAAATACTGCACAATATACTTTTTAGGTTGAAATAAATGTATAAATTTGCACCTCGTTTAAAATCAGATAGCTTTAGTCCTAAATAACAACACATTAACAATGCCATCACTAGTAACAGAAGCAAAAATTTTTGCATGTACACAAAGTAAAGAGTTAGGTGAAAAAATTGCTGCTGCATATGGTACTCGTTTAGGTAATGTTATAACTTCTAAATATAGCGATGGCGAGTTTCAGCCATCTTATGAAGAATCCATTAGAGGAACCAGAATTTTTATCATTGGGTCTACCAATCCAGGTGCAGAAAATTTAATGGAAATGTTGTTAATGATTGATGCAGCTAAGCGTGCATCGGCCAGACACATTACAGCTGTTTTGCCTTATTTTGGTTGGGCAAGACAAGACAGAAAAGATAAACCCAGAGTTCCTATAGCAGCCAAATTAGTTGCTAAAATGCTGGAATCGGCTGGAGCGACGAGAATTATTACTATGGATTTGCATGCAGATCAAATTCAAGGGTTCTTTGAAAAGCCTGTAGATCATTTATTTGCATCAACCATTTTTCTGCCTTATTTAAGAGGTTTGGATCTAGATAATTTAACCATTGCTTCGCCAGACATGGGTGGTTCAAAAAGAGCTTATGCTTATTCAAAAGCATTAGAGAGCGATGTGGTAATATGTTATAAACAGCGTGCTAAAGCCAATTTAATTTCGTATATGGAATTGATTGGAGATGTTACTGGCAAAAATGTTGTTCTGGTAGATGATATGGTTGATACGGCAGGGACCTTAACAAAAGCTGCAGATTTAATGATGGAACGTGGAGCCCTTAGTGTTAGAGCCATTTGTACACATCCTATTCTTTCTGGTAAAGCCTATGATAATATCAATCAATCAAAACTTCAAGAATTAATAGTAACCGATTCTATTCCAGTTTTGGAAAAAAGCGAGAAAATAAGAGTTTTAACCTGTTCAAATTTGTTTGCAGATGTCATGCATAAAGTGCATGAGAACAGTTCCATAAGCTCTAATTTTATTATGTAATTTAATAATTAATATAAATAGAAAATGAAATCAATTACAATCAACGGATCTCAAAGAGAAAGCGTGGGCAAAAAAGCAACAAAAGCCTTACGTAATGCTGGTCAGGTTCCTTGCGTTTTATACGGAGGAGATAAGCCAGTTCATTTCTTTGTAGAAGAATTAGCTTTCTCAAAACTTGTATACACACCAAATGCGCATACAGTTGTGATTGCTTTAGACCATGGAGTTACTTATAATGCTGTTATGCAAGACATTCAGTTTCACCCGGTAACAGACAAAATTTTACATATAGATTTCTATCAGTTATTTGAAGATAAGCCAGTAACTATGGATATACCAGTTAGACTTGTTGGAAATTCTCCAGGCGTTAGAAACGGTGGAAGATTATTATTCAGAAAAAGAAAATTAGCAATTAAAGCTTTACCAAGTAAACTTCCTGATTTCTTTAATGTGGATATTTCTAAACTTAAAATAGGAATGCTTATCTCTGTTGAGCAACTAAAAAGTGAGGAATTTACCATTCTGCATCCAGACAGTCAAGCTGTTGTACAAGTAAAAATGGCTCGTACAGCTGTTACGGTTGATGAAGATGAAGAAGAAGAAACAGCAGAAGGAGCAGAAGTTGCAGCAGAAGGAACTTCGACTGAAGAAACTACTCAAGAATAAAAAATTTTTAAATAATAATATAAAGCATTCTGTACCGATAACTATCGGAATTCAGGATGCTTTTTTATTTTTACATAAATTAGACGTTTATGTATTCAATTTTTAATTTTCTTTTTAAGAAAAAACCACCTGTAGAAGTACAAGATATTATGAAAAAATATTTAATTGTAGGGTTAGGAAATATTGGCGAAAAATACGTTAATACACGTCATAATATTGGTTTTAAGGTTTTAGATACATTAGCAGAACAAGAAAATTTAAATTTTGAAACCCAAAAATTAGGAGAGGTTACTAGTTTTAAGTTGAAAGGTAAAACACTCATACTGTTAAAACCTAGCACTTATATGAACCTTAGTGGAAAAGCTGTTTTATACTGGCTAACCAAAGAAAAAATTCCATTAGAAAATTTATTAGTGATTACCGATGATTTAAACTTATCCTTTGGAAGTATTCGTCTCAAAACCAAAGGAAGTGATGGAGGCCATAACGGATTAAAGGATATTCAAGAAAAACTTAATACAACATCCTATAATAGATTTAGGTTTGGAATTAGCGATGCTTTTAATAAAGGAACACAGGTTGATTATGTTTTAGGGGAATGGGATTTAGAAGAGACAGAAAAGTTGAAAGAACGATTAGAAATGTCTGTAAAACTTATTAAATCTTTTGCCTTAGAAGGTGTTAATATTGCTATGAACACCTTCAACGGTAAGTAACATAGAAATCATTTTGTAACTTCTTTTTTTATTTAATAACTAACTTTTTAGTTTCTTTTCTTACCCCATCACTTATATTCAATAAATACATTCCAGATTGCGCCTGATTTAATTGTATTTCTGCGGTAAAATCACCTACATTTTGGTGAGTTTTGTTATATATGGTTCTTCCTCTAAGGTCATAAATACGTATCGTTATTTTTCTTTCTAATGAACCACTTAACTTAACAGTAAATGCCCCATTATTTGGATTTGGATATACTTTAAAATTATCAAATCCAAATTCTTCAATTGCCAACGTAGGTAAAATATTGACGGTATAATCTTCTACTTCACCATCAAAAGCATTTTCACAGGCGCTTGCAGCGGTATTGAATTTAGTAGACACTCGCATAACAGTGCTTCCCAAAACAGCATTAAAAGGCACGGTTATGGATAATGGCGAATTTAATGTGACTCCATTTGAAACATTGGTTGCAGTTCCTAAATTATAGGCTTCACCAGGATCGTTAAAACTACAGTTTTGGTTCCAATCTATCCACACATTACTTTGGGTAGTAAAGGGTCCTTCGGTATTCACGTTTACGGTTAAATCATAAGAACCGGATCGGTTTACATTGGTTGAAATTGATGTATAATTGCTATAACCAGATGGTTTTCCAGAAGGATTGTTTATGGTGTTAAATTGAACGCTAGTAGTACTGGTATTATAATCTACATTAGCAACGGAAGAACAGAGTCCATTATAAAAAGGCAAATTAACAGAAATGTTTTTAGTAAATGAAGAGGTTCCGGTAACGGTAAAGGTATAATCACCTTCTGTAGTTAAATTATTTATGGTTAATGTGAATGAGCCAGAGACACTCAAATTAGTAGGAGAAAAAGAGGCCGTTGCTCCGGCTGGAAGGCTGGAAGTGCTAAATACTGTATTGTTTGAAAAGCCATTGGTAGTAACATAATCAAAGGTATAGCTTACAGATGTTGCACCACAAGGAATGGGATTTAATCCTGTTTCAACAATAAAAAAATCTGGATTTTGTGAAATGGTAAAATCAAAATCTGAAACATCATAAAAAATATTATCTGCTGCTTCTACCATAATTCTTGCCGTTGAGGTATCTGCCATTGCAGGTACTACATAATCATAAGAACCGTCGTTAGCTGTATTGTTTGCAATAATGGTTGGAAATGTTAATCCACCATCGGTAGATAATTTTATAGTAACATTTTGACAATTAATAGTAGCATTATTTGTTTGCCCTACATTCCAGCTAATAGTTACAGTATTTCCTTGAGCCCAAGAAGTTGGGTTTATTACTGTAAAAGGCAATACGTCTTCAACGGTAATGATCATAGTATCAAAACTAGTTTGTGCTGCCGTTGCGTTTGATGGGTTTCTATCTCTAACGGTCAATGCCCAATTTAAAGTTCTTCCAACGGTAGAAACTGTTTCCCAGTCACTTCCTAAAGTTGGGTTAGTTTGGGTGGTGTTTCCTGCCAAAACACTGCTTAAACGAGGAATGTATCTATTGGAATTCATAGATGGCGGTAGCGATCTATTCATGGATTCAGAACTTAATTCAGGACCAAAATTTAAATAATTAGACACGCCACTGTCAATCTGTTCCCAACAATAGGTTAGGTTATCGCCGCTATCTAAATCGGTTGCTGCACCTTTTAAAATATAAGCTGTTCCAGCAGGAATGTGATAATCTACGCCAGCATTGACAATTGGTGGATTGTTAGAAATAGCTTCTGTAGTTTGACAACTTTTTAAGTTTAGATTCTCTAATATCTGTTTAATGCTGTGATAATGAAAATAATCATCACTATTGGTTTGTACATCATCAGGGCCAGTAATTCCGGCGTAACCCATGATAGTACTTCCGCTTCCCGGTTCAGAGTTTACGCCTGTACCTTCAACATCAAAAGCCCATGTATGGTTTGCGCCCATTTGATGGCCTATTTCGTGAGCCACAAAATCAATATCAAAAGTATCGCCTTCAGGAATAGCATCAGATGGAGATGTATAGCCACTTCCTTTTGAATTATCAACACAAACACATCCGATACAACCAGCATTTCCACCACCACCACTGGCACCAAACAAATGTCCTATATCATAAGCGGCTTCACTAATTACGCTTGTTAATGTGCTCTGTAATTCAGAATTCCAAGCACCTTCAGCACCAATATTGGCGTCAGAATAGGGGTCTGTGGTAACGTTTGTATAGATTAATTGTGTGGCATCAACCAATTCAAATTTAACAGCCATATCGGTTTCAAAAACTTCATTAACACGAGATAAAGTAGCATTAATAGCCGCTAAAGCATCAGCTGTAGAATCACTTACATAATGATATGCCGTATATTCTGCTGTGGTTGAAATGGCAATTCTAAACTTTTGTAATGTTTGGTCATTAGCGCCACCTTCATCAATAGTTATTTTACTATTCTTGTTGTAAGAGGCGTTTAATTCGTCTAAAGTTTTGCATTCAAATTTGTCAGTAAGATTGTTTTTAGAAGTAGCATCATATAAAATATAATGGTTTGAACCCTTTGAAATGGGTTGCATAAAAAGTGATGGATGGTCAACAGAGGTAATCATGGTTTGTACACCATGATGTGATATACTCATTCGTAATCTCGTTCTGGGATTATTTTTACTAAAGCCATAATACGATTTAATATTGGGATATTTTGCCGATAATGACGGAGACAAAACAGGATCTTCATATATTGCAAAAGGCTCTATGTCTCCATTTTTTGAAGGCATATAAATTATGGTTTCTAGTTGCTTTTTTTTAGAGTTTTTTAAGGATGCCAAAGACACCTTGTTTTTAAGAACGACCATATCTAACTCATAAAAATTAACTTTGTCTTTATTTAACCCAAGGGAAGTGGCAAGTTCTGGTTTTTTTGAAGTTTCAATTTTCTTCCAAGATGAATTTTGACCCATAACAGAAAAGGCCATTAAAAAAATTGCAAATGAGAAAACATAATGTAGTTTTGCTTTCATAAAATTATAATTTAGGGCAATTTCGTTTCATTAGATTTAAACAAATCTAGTTTTTTTATTTGAAATTTGCAATCATGAAATGGTTATGGGACATATTCAAAGTATAAAATCATATAAACCCAGTATGGATGTTGTAGTTACTATTGGCACTTTCGATGGGGTACATATGGGACATAAAAAAATTATTAAACGCCTTATTAACACTGCTAATCAACTTCAATTACAATCTGTTATTCTTACATTTTTTCCGCATCCAAGAATGGTTTTGCAAAAAGATTCAACTATTAAACTCATTAACACCATAGATGAGCGCGCTAATATCATTAAAGATTTAGGAGTAGATTATTTGCTTATTGAAAAATTTACCCAGACCTTTTCACGACTTTCGGCTGAAGATTTTGTAAAAAAAATTTTGGTGGACAAGCTTCACACTAAAAAAGTTATCATTGGGTATGACCATAGGTTTGGTAGAAACAGAAACGCAGATATTGAAGATTTAAAAAATTTTGGAATACAATATAATTTTGAGGTTGAAGAAATCCCGGTTCAGGATATTGATGATGTAGCAGTTAGTTCAACAAAAATAAGAAAGGCTTTAAATAATGGAGATATTGATAAGGCCAACAAATATTTAGGATATCATTTTATGCTTACCGGAACTGTAATTAAAGGTAAAGGACTTGGTAAACCATTAGGATTTCCGACGGCTAATATTCACATTGAGGAAGATTATAAATTGATTCCAAAACAAGGTTCATATGTAATCAATGCGCTGATAAATAACCAAAAAGTTTACGGTATGTTAAATATTGGCATGAATCCTACGGTTAGTGGAAATAAAGAAAGTATTGAGGCTCATTTTTTTGATTTTAATGAAAATCTTTATAACCAGAACATTCAAATTAACCTCATGCACCGTTTAAGAGATGAAGTAAAATTTGAATCGGTCCAAGCTTTAAAAGAGCAACTATTAAAAGATAAAGAAACATCGCTTAGTTATATAAAAAATAAGCCATAACAAAAGGTGTTTTAGCCTTAAAAACAAAGCTAAATATCTTTGTAATTCCCTAAATTTGTCACTTAAATTATAAAACATGTTACAAGTACCTTTTATTAGAGACCATAAAGAATTGGTGATTGCCGGATTGGCCAAACGAAATATAGATGCTTCAGGATTGATAAATGATGTCATTTCTTTTGATGAAGATAGAAGACGCATTCAAACCGAATTAGATAGTTTGTTGGCAGAATCCAATACCTTATCTAAAGAAATAGGGAATTTGTATAAATCTGGAGAAGTTCAAAAGGCAAACATTTTAAAAGAGAAAACCAGTCAGATAAAGGAAACTACAAAAGAGCTAAATGACGCTTTAATTAATAAGATTGATGCTTTAAATGAGTTGTTGTACAAAATCCCTAACGTACCAAATAGCATGGTTTCTCCTGGAAAATCTGAAGCAGATAATGAAGAGGTTTATAAAGAAGGTGACGTTCCTGTTTTACATAAAGGCGCCTTACCACACTGGGAATTGGCCAAAAAATATGACATCATTGATTTTGAATTGGGGAATAAAATAACAGGTGCAGGGTTTCCTGTTTATAAAGGTAAAGGCGCTAAACTTCAACGAGCCTTAATTACCTATTTTCTTGATAAAAACACCGAAGCTGGCTATACAGAATATCAATTACCTCATTTAGTTAATGAAGCTTCAGGATTTGGTACCGGGCAATTACCGGATAAA
>PFKE01000098.1 GCA_002784145.1 Flavobacteriaceae bacterium CG_4_10_14_3_um_filter_33_47
GCAAAATACCGATATCCAAAATAAGCTAAGTCCCAATATTGGTAAAGGCGAACAATTTACTAGTAAACAATTAAAACTATATGCAAAACGTAAAAAAGCCAATAATTAATAATTAAAAAAAACAGAAATCATGAAAAATTTTACTTTAAACAAATTTATGAATAGACTTATGTTAATTGCAGTATTATTTGCAGTTAGCATAATGAGTGCACAAGACATTCACTTTACATTTGCAAACACACAAAACACAAATGACGGCGTCAATGATTTTTTTGAAACCGATGTGATGATACAAACCATCAACTCAACAGGTAGTTTTAAATTAGGTTCTGGCCAATTATACTTTACCTATAACACAGCGGCTTTTGGAGAAAATGTATTAGCGAATTCTAGAATAGAAACCACCCAACCCAATGCTGGCGGATATATTTGCGGGCAATATGTTGATGCCGCAGCTGCAGGTATTTACGGAACATTTGTGGTTAATGACAATACCACATCAAGAGTATCTTGGGCTTTTTCCCAAGCCTTTAGCTCGTCAACATTTGCTGCCGATAATGTAACACCAACAGCCACAAAACTATTCCATTTAAAATTGCAATATATTGATGTGAACCAAAGTCCCATGGTACTGTTTGAAGAAGCACCATTGTATCTAGATCAATTTTTTACCGCCTGTGGCCCTACAACTGCAAACCCTTTTGAATCTGCCAATTGTACTGCAGAGCCAGGAATCCAACTATTTAATGATACTTTTGAAAGTGGTGGCGCAACCTTATCTAATATTGAAGTTGAAGGAATTCAACAGTTCGCTATGTATCCAAACCCAACATCTGAGTTTATTAATATCAATTCAAACCAAGCTATTAATAAAGTTGAAATATTTGATCTTTTAGGAAAACAGGTTTTAAAAACAACAGATACCAAGCAAATTAAAATAACACAGTTACCCGCAGGCATTTTCTTAGTTCGGGCTTATTTTGAACAAGGCACTATTACTAAAAAAATAATTGTTGAATAATATTTAAGAAGCTATTAATCAGTTTTTTTTTAAGGAAGCCAATCGTAAAACAGTTGGTTTCCTTTTTTGTTTTAATTCCTTTTAAAATTATGTAGTATTGCATCGATAAAACTAATACGTAATTGCCTCATGATTTCACGAAAAAACGCCTCCATATCAAAGTTTATTATTCATAAAGTTGGTAACAAATTCAACGACACCAAAAATGCCTTTTCTGAAAAAATAGTAGATTTTGATGAAGCCAGTTATGACTTGATGCTACCTTTTTTATTAAGACCATTTGCGTCTGTTGTGCAGAGCTATCGTTTTAACCATCATTCCAATATTTCACTTAACGAAATCAACAGCTATTCCAATCAACTATTTAATGAAGATGATACGTTTATAGACATTTCAAAACATATAGTCACCCATTTATACGAGCAGTCTAACTCATCACAAATAAAAACCGGCGATGTATTGGTTGTGATGTTTGAAGGTATCGAGTTTAATGAGATGACTACTAATGCTATTGGTATTTTTAAAATTGAAAACAAAGTCAATTTCTTTCAAACCTATTTAGAAAATAAGAGTTACGATGTTTTGGTACAAAAAGGAATCAGTTCTAAAAAAGTTGATAAAGGTTGCTTGATTTTAAACCAGTCTGATGCCGAAGGCAACATCATTTTAAGTGTCGATAATAATAGTTACGACGCCCAGTATTGGATCAATCATTTTCTAAACATAAAATACGCCGATGATGCCAATAGCCATACTCAACAATATATTGAGCTTTGCAAAGAGTTTTCAACCGAAATTTTAAAAACCAGTTACGGTGCGCAAGAGCAGAATACCTTTTTAGCTAAAACAATAGATTTCTTCAAAGAGAATGAAGTTGTGAATGTTGATCGTTTTAAAGAGGAAATTTTTGAAGAAGAGAAGCACAAAACCTTGTTTGATGACTATAAAAAAACCTTTGAAGGTGAACAAAATCTTTTGATTAGAAATCAGTTTGATGTTGCCGAACATGTGGTTACTAAAGAAAAGAAAAAAATAAAAACCGACATTAAATTAGACACGAACATACAAATTAAACTGGATATTGATGCCCCGGAAGCCGCCAGCGAATACTTAGAACGCGGTTATGACGATGAGAAAAAAATGCATTATTACAAAGTGTTTTTTAATGTGGAAAAATAACTAGATTCCGTTTAAAATTACAAAAGCCCAATTTTAAATTTTTGTTATCACTCTAACCTATAAATTTTATTCTTAACTTTGAGTATGGGAGAGCATAAAGCATTTAATTACGACCACGAACTATCAAAACTTCATACAGAACTGGTTCATCTCCAAGAATGGATAAAAACACAAAAATTAAAGGTAGTCATCCTTTTTGAAGGCAGAGATGCCTCAGGTAAAGGTGGCACTGTAAAGCGACTTACAGAACCCTTAAATCCAAGAGTTTGTAAAGTTGTAGCACTAGGTGTTCCCACCGAAAAAGAAAAAACGCAATGGTACTTTCAAAGATATGTTCAATATTTACCAGCAGCTGGAGAAATGGTATTTTTTGACCGAAGCTGGTACAATAGAGCTGGTGTTGAAAAGGTTATGGGTTTTTGTACCGAAGAGGAATACCGTGAGTTTTTACGTTCCTGCCCAGAATTTGAGCGGATGCTAGTAAGAAGTGGTATCATCCTCTTAAAATACTGGTTCTCTGTAAGTGATGAAGAACAGGAAAGACGTTTTAAAAACCGTATTAAAAACCCTGTAAAACGATGGAAATTTAGCCCTATGTATTTAGAATCGCGGCTACGTTGGTTAGAATATTCAAAAGCCAAAGACACTATGTTTGCACATACCGATACCAAACAAGTGCCTTGGTATGTTGTGGATGCAGACGACAAAAAGAAAGCAAGACTCAACTGTATCAGTCATATTTTAAGTCAGATACCTTATAAACCCATGGATTTAACTCCTGTTGAATTACCAGATTTACCAGAATATTCAGGGTATGTTCGGCCACCAATGAATTACCAAACATTTGTACCTGAAAAGTATTGATTTAACACCATTCCTTTGGGGTGTATTTGTTAAATTTCTAGATTTTTTAAAACACTTCATTTTTTTCAACCTTAAAAAATAATACCCAAACATAAATTTCAATTAAAATTTATAAAAAACTATTTTTAAATTAAATCTTTAATCGTAATATTGCAATGTAATAATAAAAGACATGGGGTTAACAAAAACAGAAATATTCACCAATGAGCAAAACACCATTGCCCAAATAGCAAAAGCACTTGGCCATCCGGCACGCGTTGCTATTTTACAACACCTCATCAAAATAAGTAGTTGTATTTGTGGCGATTTAGTAGATGAAATTGGTTTGGCACAACCCACCATTTCTCAACATTTAAAAGAATTAAAAAATATTGGTATTATTAAAGGCAATATTGAAGGTACCAGTGTTTGTTATTGCATTAATGAGGAAAAGTGGGCCGACATTGAAACCATATTTATGTCGTTTTTAAACCAAAAACCAAAAGACACTATTACTTGTTGTTAAAAAAATTTAAATTTATCTATCGCAATATTACAATTATACACAAAAATACTATGGAACATCTATGAGAAACGCATTCAAACACATACAAATGTTTATTCAAGGTGTTACATCTGACCATTAAAAAACAATAAATATTCACAAATGAAATTATCAGAAATTAAAAATCATTTAAAATCATTAGAAACTATTGCGTTTCAATTGCCAAACGGCCAATTAGTGCCTAGCCATTTTCACGTTACTGAAGTAGGTAAAATCACAAAACATTTTATTGATTGTGGAGGCACCGTAAGAAAAGAGGAAGTAGTAAACTTTCAACTTTGGAATGCCAATGATTATAACCACAGGTTGCACCCAGAAAAGCTATTGAATATCATTGAACTATCTGAAAAGGTTTTAGGAATATCCGATTTGGATATTGAAGTTGAATATCAAGACACTACTATTGGTAAGTTCGGACTTGATTTTGATGGCACTCACTTTTTACTTACCACCAAGCAAACCGATTGCTTAGCTAAAAATTCTTGTGGCATTCCATCTGAAAAACCAAAAGTAAAACTATCAGATTTACAAAAAGAACCTTGTTGTTCTCCAAATGGAAATTGTTGCTAAAAAAATAAAATTAACTTCATAAAAATGACGACCACATCACCAACCATATTTTCAGGCATAGAGAAAATAATTAAAAAATTAAATCCTGAAACGATTCCAGATGAGCGCAAAGCAGTTTTACAACCGCTTGCAGATTTTATTCAATCCAAAGTAAAAAATAACCTCGACATAAGAATCAACTTTATCTGTACCCATAACTCACGAAGAAGCCATTTATCACAAGTCTGGGCACAAACCATGGCTTACTATTTTAATGTTAAACAGGTGTTTTGCTATTCAGGTGGCACAGAAGCTACAGCACTATTTCCAATGGTTGCTGAAACCTTGCAACATTCTGGTTTTGATGTTAAAACCATTTCAGAAGGCAACAACCCCATTTATAGTATCAAATATGCAAATAATGAGCATTCTATTATAGGTTTTTCAAAAAAATTAGATGATGATTTTAACCCAACATCTGAATTTGTAGCCATCATGACCTGCGATTCGGCAAACGAAGCCTGTCCATTTGTTCCTGGTGCAGAAATGCGTATTCCCATCACTTTTCAAGACCCCAAAGCTTTTGATAACACACCAAAACAAGCAGAAAAATATAACGAAAGAAGCTTACAAATTGCAACCGAATTATTGTATGTTTTCTCACAAATCAACTCATAAAAATGGCATCAACTAAAAAACTAAGTTTTCTTGACAGAAATCTAACGCTTTGGATATTTGTAGCTATGGCCATTGGTGTAGGACTTGGGTATTTTATCCCTACGTTTCCCAACATTATAAACTCTTTCAATAGTGGAACCACCAATATCCCTATCGCCATTGGCTTAATATTAATGATGTATCCGCCTTTAGCAAAAGTGAACTATTCGCTGTTGCCCAAAGTGTTCAGAAACACAAAAATCCTTTCTATTTCCCTTATTCTAAATTGGATAATTGGTCCCATATTAATGTTTGTTTTAGCCATTACATTTTTACGTGATTATCCAGAATATATGGTCGGCCTCATTTTGATTGGTTTGGCAAGATGTATTGCTATGGTTTTGGTTTGGAATGACCTTGCCGAAGGCAGCAGCGAATATGGAGCAGGTTTAGTTGCTTTAAATAGTATTTTTCAGGTGTTTGCCTATAGTTTTTACGCCTGGATTTTTATAACTGTTCTTCCGCCCTATTTTGGTTTTGAAGGCGCTATTGTAGATATCTCCATAGGTACGATAGCGGAAAGCGTCGCCATATATTTAGGAATTCCTTTTGTATTGGGCATTTTAAGCCGATTGATTTTAGTAAAACTAAAAGGCGAAGCATGGTACACAAAAACGTTTATTCCAACCATTTCCCCAATAACTTTAATAGCCCTATTATTCACCATTGTTGTCATGTTTTCGCTTAAAGGCGAATTGATTGTTGAAATACCCATGGATGTATTGATTATTGCCGTGCCACTATTGATTTATTTTGCTATTATGTTTTTAATCGGTTTTTTTGTAACAAAGGCTATGGGAGCAACTTATGATAAAACGGCTGCTGTGGCCTTTACAGCCGCCGGAAACAATTTTGAATTGGCTATTGCTGTTGCTATTGCAGTTTTTGGTCTGAATTCAGGTCAAGCCTTTACCGGAGTCATTGGCCCCTTGGTTGAAGTGCCAGCCCTCATTTTATTGGTTCGTGTTTCTTTCTGGTTGAAGAAAAAATATTATGTATAAAACCCTAAACATGACAAAAGTCACATATCCTCATAAAAATCAATCGTATATTTGCGATAACAGATATGAAGTTAAACGCAACCAAGCTAATTAATAGTGAATTACAACTAATCTATAAAAAACAATAGACATAAACAGATGAAAAGAAGTTTAGAAAGCATTGTGTATAGCCAAGACACCGAAGTTTTGGCAAAATTTGCCAAAGCATTGGGGCACCCAACACGTATAGCTATTTTAAAACATCTCGAAAATCAATCCTGTTGTTTTACGGGTGATTTGGTTGAAGTTTTTCCTTTGGCACAATCAACCATTTCACAACATCTTAAAGAATTAAAAAATGCAGGTCTTATTCAAGGTGAATTAAAACCACCAAAAATTAAGTATTGCATTCACCATGATAACTGGAACAAAGCAAAATCATTATTTCAGGAATTTTTTGAATGATATTTTTTAATAATCTTATCGCTTATTGGCGATAAACAAATATAAATAAAATGAGTAAAGTAATTAAAATTTTAGGAACAGGATGTCCTAAATGTCAATCCATGACAGCCGTTGTTAAAGAGGTAGTTTCAGAAAACAATATTGATGCTACTATTGAAAAAGTAGAAGATATTATGGAGATCATGTCTTTCAATATCATGACAACGCCAGCTTTAGTAATCGATGATGTTATAACCATAAAAGGCCGAGTACCAAACAAAAGTGAAGTATTGCAGCTATTAAAGTCAAATGATCCTGCAAAAACAGATAATACCAACAGTGGTTGTTGCTCTCAAGAAAATTGTTGCTAATATCTTGGTATGTTTGATTGGATTCAAAATCTAGCTGATTGGCTCATTTATTCCGTTTTGGGAATACATGCGGATACGCATTTAGGAACTGCCCTAAATTTCTTTGTGTATGACACACTAAAGATTCTCATCTTATTATTTATCATTGTGTTTTTAATGGGAATTGTCAATACCTACTTCCCTATTGAAAAATTAAAAGACTATCTACACAGAAAAAAGCTCTACGGATTAGAATACTTTTTCGCTTCTATATTCGGTGCCATAACGCCTTTCTGTTCTTGTTCATCCGTCCCTCTATTTATTGGCTTTGTGCAAGGAGGAATTCCACTTGGTGTCACCTTTGCTTTTTTAATTACATCACCACTAGTCAATGAAGTCGCCATCGCTATGTTTATAGGGTTATTTGGTTGGAAAGCCACTTTAATATATGCTGGTTCTGGTATTCTTTTAGGAACCATTGGTGGTTGGTTACTTGGGAAATTTAACCTAGAACCCTTACTATCTGATTGGGTAAAGAAAATTTTGGAACACAAAATGCAACAAGGTAAATACGAAGAAGAAAAATTATCCTTTCGCCAACGCCTACCG
This sequence comes from Flavobacteriaceae bacterium CG_4_10_14_3_um_filter_33_47, assembly GCA_002784145.1. Taxonomy (GTDB): domain Bacteria; phylum Bacteroidota; class Bacteroidia; order Flavobacteriales; family Flavobacteriaceae; genus Yeosuana. The sequence goes on from PFKE01000098.1 coordinate 7,258, forward strand.
GAAATCACCCAAAGTGCATGGGACATTGTAAAAGGAGTTTTATGGTATGTGATTATAGGTATTGCTGTTGGAGCCGCCATGCATGGTTATGTACCCGAAAATTTCTTTGGTCAATATCTGGGTGGAGGCGAATGGTGGACCGTACCAATCGCTGTCCTTTTTGCAGTGCCCATGTATGCCAATGCCGCAGGGATTGTTCCTGTAATTGAGGTCTTTGTAGCCAAAGGCGTTCCACTTGGAACAGCCATCGCTTTTATGATGGCAACGGTAGGTTTGTCCATTCCAGAAGCAACGTTACTTAAAAAAGTTATGACCATGAAATTGATAGCTATCTATTTTGGAGTCGTTACCCTTTTTATTATGCTTTCTGGATTTTTATTTAACATTCTATTATAAATAATTAAACATTAAAAAAATGAAACCTAAGATTCACGAAAACAAAAAACAAATGAAAAAAATGATTAAGACAATTAAATTTATTACCCTATTGGTCATCAGTTTTGTACTTACTTCTTGTAATGGGCAATCAAAAATTAAAGACAATGCTTCAATTGCTTCCATTTCAAAAATTGAAGTACTGGATTTTCACTCAACACACAGATGTATGACCTGCAACGCTATTGAAGCAAGCACTAAATACACATTGAAGACCTATTTTTCAGAAGAAGTGAAAAACGGAAAAATCACATTTCAAGTCATTAATATTGATGAAAAAGAAAACGAAGCAATCGCTGAAAAATTTGAAGCTTCTGGGACTTCTTTGTTTTTAAATGTGATTAAGAATGGTAAAGAAACCAAACTTGATTTAACCGAATTTGCTTTTATGAAAGGGAACGACCAAGAAGCTTTTTCAAAGGAATTAAAAACCAAAATTGAAGCGGAATTAAAAACTCTTTAGATGGATGTATTACAATCGTTATTAGAGAACTATAACATTCCAATTCTATCAGCTTTTGTACTCGGACTCATGACAGCCATTAGTCCGTGTCCTTTGGCGACCAACATAACGGCTACCGCTTTTATTTCTAAAAATATTTCAAGTAAAAAGAAAGTTTTTTTAAGTGGCTTACTGTACTCTTTAGGACGCGGGTTTAGTTATACTGCCATTGGACTGATTTTGTATTTTGGAGCGAGCAAATTTCATGTGGCTCGATTTTTTAATCAGAACGGCGAAAAGTATTTAGGGCCTTTACTCATCATCATTGGGTTGATTATGCTCAACGTTATCAAACTTAAATTTTTAGGAAATTTAAACTTTCAAGAAAAACTCTCTGAAAAATTTAAGAACAAGGGCCTTTTAGGTTCTTTTTTAATAGGCGTTGTCTTTGCATTAGCCTTTTGTCCGTATAGTGGCGCCTTGTTTTTTGGCATGTTAGTTCCTATGACTATTGCATCGGCAGACGGACTTTATTTGCCAATTGTATTTGCTTTTGGCACAGGCTTGCCAGTGATTCTTTTTACCTATTTATTAGCTTTTACAGCAGGAAAAGTTAGTGTGTTCTACAAAAGAATAACCAAAATTGAAAAAGTAATGCGGTATATAGCTGCCATTGTTTTTATTGCAACAGGTCTCTACTATATAATATTATTTACTTTTTAATTTCAGCATTAAATAGAGTTTCAAAATGATGGAGTAATTTTTCTTTAACTTCAGCCATTGAAACTTCTTTAACCCCTAATTCAACATTTAGAGAGGTCACTGCTTTTCCCCTTATACCACAAGGAATAATGTTATCAAAATAACCTAAATTAGCGTTTACATTGAGTGCAAAACCATGCATGGTAACCCAACGGCTTGCCCTAACTCCCATAGCACAAATTTTTCTCGCAAATGGCGTTCCTACATCTAGCCAAACACCAGTTTCTCCTTGGCTTCTTTCAGCTTTTAAGCCATATTCGGCAAGTGTGAGAATAATCATTTCCTCTAAAAAACGAAGGTATTTATGAATGTCAGTAAAAAAATTTTCTAAATCAAGAATAGGATAGCCTACAATTTGTCCAGGTCCATGATAGGTTATATCTCCTCCTCTATTAATTTTATAAAATGAAGCGCCTTTGTCTTTAAGCTGACTTTCGTTTAAAAGTAAATTGGATACATCACCACTTTTTCCAAGGGTATAAACATGAGGATGTTCTACAAATAAAAAGTAATTATTTGTTGGAATCTGGCTTCCCTCTCGCCTATTTTTAACTTTTACATCAACAATGCTTTTAAACAATTGCTCTTGATAATCCCAAGTTTGCTTGTAATCTTTATATCCTAAATCTTGAAGTTCAACACACGTATTCATAGTGTGCAAAATTACGATATTTTTTATGTTTTATCTATTGGGATTATTCAATATTACTAAGGCTGCAATAACACCAGGAACCCAGCCGCACAGCCATAACAGAAATACTATAAAAATAGAACCACATCCTTTATCCAAAACCGCTAAAGGCGGACAGATAATAGATAGTACAACTCTCCAGAAACTCATTTTGATTGATTTTTTTAATTGATGATTATTTATATGACGCTTTTTAAAAAGAGTTGTTACATTATATTTTAGGGTTTTTTATTTATTCGCATAAACCTTTTAAAGTATCTTCAATATCACCAGGTGTACTCATAATTTTCATAAACGTTCCCATGGTTAATTCTGGCCAATGCAAAGCAATTCTGTATTTACCATGCAATATGGTTGCTTTTTTTCCTTGCAAAATAATCTCATAAGGTAAAGCAGCTACATGGTCTTCTCCAATTTTAGGTAAGAAATAAGACTCTCCATCTTCACTACTTTGAAGTCCGACACCAAACACCGCTACTTCTTCTTTTTCATAAATAAGCCTGTACACTTCTTTGGTGTTTCCTTTTTTACCTTTTAAATGATTGGTTATAGTATTTAAACCTTCTTTAAATGAAGAAAATTCACGTAATTCAACGGGATCTGTAAAATATGGCATCATGATTTTATAATGATATTTGCCTAACTTATCCGCTTCAACCATACCACCAAATGGTGAAAACTCATGACCTAAATCCGATAATGCATTTTTTAAATCGGCACTGAATTTTACAAAAGTACTTTTAAAAGTATTATAATTTATCGGCAGATAAGCTCTTAGCAAATAATCTGGATTTGTATATGATATGATAATTTTATCTCCTTTTTTAACCAAACCAATTTTCATAACGGCCGCTAATGCACCTCTGTCAACGACTTTAACAACCGTGTTTTTTAAATCGTTTCTAGTAAAAGCTATGACTTTTAATGAGCTTTTGTTTGAAGGATTATAATCTCCTAAAACAGTAAAGGAATGTTCTTTTAATGTTTGAATGACTTGTTCTGAAACTTCCTGAATAGAACTTGTAGATTCTCCAACTTTAATATAAGGTGTTAAATCTTGTCCAAATGAATTAAAATAAACCGAGAATAATGTAATGACACTAATAATTAGATGTTTCATCTGAATGATTTTTATTATTTTTTTATTACTAAAAAAGTTAAATTAAATGGGTTAAACCTCTCACAAATTAATGGATTAAGCACGTGTTTTCCTATGACATAAGTCATGCTTTTATATAGATTTGTATAGTAAAAAAACAAGACTATTTATTGATGTTTTTATTTTTTAAATAAAATATGGTAGATTCGTATTATGAGCTTTAAAAATATTCTGCTGGTTTTATTATTAACCTCTTTTTCAATAAGAGCTCAGTATAAATTTAGTGGTCATATAGATAATAAAAAGTGAGGAAACAATGTGTCCTTTCTGTTATTGAGGAAGAAGTGCTAAAACACTCCATATAAATACAATCAACCTTATTGATATTTTTACATTTTTAAAATCTAGTAAAAAAGTTGTGTGCTAATTTTTTTAAATAGTGTAATTTTGCACTCGTCTATCAAAAAAATGATAGCTCAAAAAAAATAATTAGCATGCAACTTTCTGAACAAGAACTGGTAAGAAGAGAAAAACTATCAAGATTACGCCAATTAGGCATCAATCCATATCCAGCAGATTTATATCCTGTAAACCATTCTTCAAAGGACATTAAAAACCGTTTTGAGGAAGGCAAAAAAGTCATTATTGCTGGTAGACTTATGGCCATTAAGTTGCAAGGCAAAGCATCATTTGCTCAAATTCAAGATGCTGAAGGCAAAATTCAAGTCTATTTTAACCGAGATGAAATTTGTACTGGTGAAGACAAAACAAAATATAACGAAGTCTTTAAAAAACTACTGGACTTTGGAGATTTCATAGGCATTGAAGGCGAACTTTTCACAACACAAGTAGGCGAAAAAACGGTAAAAGTTGAAGATTTTACCATTTTAAGCAAAGCCTTGAAACCATTGCCAATGCCCAAGGAAAAAGACGGCATTGTGTATGATGCTTTTACAGATCCTGAACAACGATACAGGCAACGTTACGCCGATTTAGTAGTTAATCCACAAGTTAAAGAGGTCTTTGTAAAACGAACAAAACTTTTTAATGCCATGCGTTCATTTTTTAATAGTGCTGGTTATTTTGAAGTAGAAACACCTGTTTTACAACCTATTCCTGGAGGTGCAGCAGCGAGACCATTTATAACACATCATAATGCCTTAGATGTTCCGCTTTACATGAGAATTGCTAATGAGTTATATTTAAAA
>PFKE01000150.1 GCA_002784145.1 Flavobacteriaceae bacterium CG_4_10_14_3_um_filter_33_47
ATGTGTCATATTGTTTATAAAATCTGTTTTAATTTGAGAGATTTTACGTTGTTTTACTAACTGATACAAGGCACTTGAATAGGCAATAATGATGATTAATGTAAAAATGAAGGATAACACTATCATACCTATGATGGATGATAAAATAAATTTATTGTCGTCAGGGAAACTCACCAAAAGCTTATAATTACTTTGATTGTTTTCATCGTAAAAAATAGGCACACTGTAGGTAGACTCTAAATTTTTTTCAAAATTATCACTATGCACTTTGGTGGCTAAATCATTACCATATATAGCAAATTCATAGTCAATATCAATATTGTCTTCTTTTAGCTTTTTAGTTAAAAGACTTGATATTTCTTCTTTTGTTACACGCTGATAAACAGGGACTGTTTTCGCAAAAGCCTTATAATTTTTTTCAAAATAATTTCTTTCCGCATCCAGTAATCGTCCGCTATTAATGAGGTTAACTATGGGCGATTTGCTTAAATCTTTATCTGAAATATCCTCGTTTTTGTACACTTCAAGATTGGAACTTCCTAAAATATTTTTAACGTTAATACTATCTAAACCAATGTCAAAGAGCGACGAAGATAATTTATAGTTCTCTTCTAAAACTCCACTTTTATAAATAAGTGTTTCTTTTGTATTGTTGTTCTGTTGATAAATGAATAATTGTGATACTGCCGCCGAATCAACTTCTTTATCATTAATTAACTTTACAAAAGGTTCAAAATAAGTATCTAATTCTTTTTCTTCAATAGCATTAGAGACATAATTCAATGTTTTTTTTACATTGAATTCAAACCGTTCTTTCTCATTCTTTACAGAATCTTTAATATAATATGCTTGAACAAATATAATTCCAATTAAAGACATGCTCATTAACAGAACCAATAGGACAAATATTCTCTTGCTCATTGTTCAAAATTAACATTTTAACATTTAGTGCTCTTACGTTTTAACCTTACATTAACAAAAATGTTAAAATTTAAGGTTTCTTATTGATTATCAATTATTTGTTGATGGATTTTAACAACTTGTTCTCTGGTTTTTTCTAAATCTGAATTCACTATGACATAGTGAGATAGCCTAATTTTTTCTTCATCAGTCCATTGGTTTTTCATGATGGCTTCAATTTTTTCTAAAGTGGTCTCATCGCGCTTTAACAACCGTTCTAGCTTTAATGTTTTAGGAGCTGTAACCGTAATAATTACATCATATTGCTTATAGCTGTTGTTTTCAAATAAAATAGCGGCCTCGTTAATTACATAAGGTCCTGATTGTTTTTTTATCCATTTTTTAAAATGACTGGCAACCTTTGGATGAATGATGGTATTCATTTTTTCAAGCAAGGTCTTATCATTAAAAATGGCATTCGCAATATATGGTTTGTTTAAATCATTTTCTAAATAAGCTTGTTGCCCAAACAATTCATTAAGCTGTCTTTTGATAACTTTGGATGTTGCCATTAATTTTTTGGCCTCAACATCTGCAATAAAAACAGGCACACCCAAATCATTAAACATGCTTGCTACGGTTGTTTTTCCGCTTCCAATGCCACCTGTTAAGCCTACTATTTTCATATGTTTATGGTTCTTGATTTTCACAAATTACACCTAACATCTATACCATTTAATTTTTATGCCACTGTATTTTTGTTATGGCTGCTTTATTCTGTTATGATAAAATCAATATGTTGCTGGTTTATTTTTGCACTTTTTACTTTTTGGGTCATGTTATTTAACTCAGGCAATAAAAATGTTTGATTGGAACTCACTTTATTGTAATCACAGGTTACTTTAAAATCTTTAACTGAGATATCATTGAAGTTTTTTAAACTGGTGTAAAATATGACGTTGATTGCTTTAGGAAAGTACTTTATTTTTAAACCATCTGGAACATTAATTAATTCAACAGGAACTTTTAAACTGCCTTCTGTGAATTTTTCAACTTTAGCAGTCATTTCAACCGCTTCATTTGAAAAAATTAAATCCTCATTGTTTTTTGGTAATTGAAGCTTTAAGGTCATTGAAATGTCACTTTTTACATTTTCCAACGTTATTTTTTCAGTTTGAATACTAGTAATGGGTTTAACCAATTCGTTTGGACCAACAACCTGAATGGAATCGGGATGCATTTCATAAAGCTTGAAAGTATCAAATCCAGGACTAAAATTAATGGTAGCATTAACAACCACAGGTATTTTCTTTATCAAATTAACATCAAACCTAAAATAAATATTATCTGGACTCACATTTAGTAGTTCTTCCTGGCTTCCAAATTCTGAGTCGCTCTTAAAAAAAACAGCAGACTTGTTCAAAATATATTCTGAACCCTTTTTGGTAACATCTTTCTTAAAATCTATGGTAATTTCAGGTTTTTTAAGGTAGTATTTAAGCCAATTAAACCCGTAGGTTTTTAGGGTAATATTAAGTTTTGCATTGGTGTCATTCAAAATGACATGTTCTTGAGGCACATTTACCTTGTCTATCTCAAAAACTAGGGTATTGGTATACTCTTTTGATAATTTAGAAAAAATTAAAATCAAAAAAGCCATGATAAGAAATAAAAAAAACACATTGATTTTTCTATTCTTAATACCTGAAATAATATTTGATTTTAATGTCTTAATCATTTTAGTTTAAAAAATAAATGAGAAAATATCGATTCTGGTTGCTTATTTGAAATTTTCAATAATATCGTTGATTTTATAAAACCATAACCATAACCAAAAAACTGAACCAATATTGCCAACAATGCCAATAACGTTACCTGTAAGTTTCTCGTTGAAATTAACGCAGTAACAAATAATATTATAAAATACGCTGTATATACGAATAAACCCCATTTTATTTGAAATAAAAAAAGTGCTATTGCCACTAATAAACCCATGCTAAACAAACTAGGAAACCAATACGTTATTTTTTTGGTTTTTGGATGCCAATAATTTAAAATAGGCCTAACCAAACCAAATTTATAAACTTGCTGATAAAACTTTTTCCATGAAATTCTTCGCTTATGAAACACATAGGCTTCAGGAATTAACTTTGTTTTGTAACCCAAATTCCAGAGACGAATGGATAAATCTGGATCTTCTCCCGGATGAATCCTACCAAAACCGTTTGATGCTTCAAATGCTTTCTTAGAAATTCCCATGTTGAAACTTCTGGGCTGAAACGTATTCAGAGTATTTTTGTGCCCTCTAATGCCTCCAGTGGTAATAAACGAAGTCATTGAAAAATTAATCGCTTTTTGAAGGTTTGAAAACGATTTGTGCGCTGCATCAGGACCACCAAAACAATCTACATACTCTTTTTTTAAACTTTTTGAGACTTCTGTTAAATAATGGGAAGGCAAAATGCAATCTGAATCTAAAATGATAAAATAATTGCCTTTGGCATGGGTCATTCCAAAGTTTCTGGAATCGCCCGGACCAGAGTTTTCCTTGAAGAAATAAGAAATATTGAGTTTATTTTTGAAGGTTTCTACAACTTCTTTTGAAGACATCGATGAGCCATCTTCAATGATTACAATTTCAAAGGTTTCATTAGTATCTAGCTGAGTAAAGCTTTGCAAAAGCTCTTGTATTTCGTCAGGACGATTAAAAACTGGAATGATAAATGAAAACTGTAATTGCATACTACAAATGTAACTAAACCAATCAAAAAAGCCACCGTTTTATAGGTGGCTAGTTTATCTTATGTATCTAAAAAATTATTCTTTCATAAATGTTTCCATAATGGCATCACTAACGCCCATATTACTAAAACCTCCATCGTTATAAAGATTTTGTAAGGTAACACGTTTTGTTAAATCACTGAATAATGAAACCGTGTAATTGGCGCAATCTAATGCCGTTGCATTTCCTAGTGGCGACATCTTATCGGCATAAGCAATAAAGCCATCAAATCCTTTTACACCGCTTCCAGCCGTTGTTGGCGTTGGTGATTGTGAAATGGTATTGACACGAACCTTTTTATCTCTTCCAAAGAAATAGCCAAAACTACGGGCTATACTTTCTAAGTACGCTTTATTATCTGCCATATCATTATAATCTGGAAATACACGTTGTGCTGCCATATAACTTAAGGCCACAATACTTCCCCATTCATTCATAGCATCTGCTTTATAAAGGGTTTGCATTACTTTATGAAAAGACATTGCCGAAACATCGGTTCCTTTTTGAGTCCATTCATAATTTTGATCGGTGTAGTGTTTTCCTTTACGTACGTTAATTGACATGCCTATGGAATGCAAAACAAAATCAATTTTGCCCCCTAGAATTTCCATAGATTTTGCTACTAAATTTTCTAAATCTTCTAACGATGTAGCATCAGCAGGAATAATTTGAGACCCAGTTTTTTCAGCTAATTCATTAATTTGTCCCATTCGCATCGCTACGGGTGCATTGGTTAATACAAATTGTCCGCCTTCTTCATGAACGCGTTCTGCCGTTTTCCAAGCAATTGAATTTGAGTCTAAAGCTCCAAAAATGATTCCCTTCTTTCCTTTTAGTAAATTGTATGACATATGTTTTGGTATTTGGTATTTGGTATTTTGTATTTTGTTTTTGGTATTTGGTATTTGGTATTTGGTATTTGGTATTTTGTTTTTGGGGTTTGGTTTTGTCTTTATAAGCGTTCAAAGGTAAAAAACTTTCAACTTTTAAACTTTAAACTGTTAAACTATTTTAATTAAGTAATTCTTTAGCATGTGCAATAGCAGAAGACGACATTTCTATACCACCTAACATTTGAGCAATTTCTACAATACGTTCGTCATGATTTAATTTCATAAGGTTGGTTCTTGTTATGTTGTTAACATCTTCTTTATACACTTTAAAATGCGTGTGGCCTTTGGCAGCAATTTGTGGCAAGTGTGTAATGGAAATTACCTGCATGGTCTTGCTCATTAACAACATAATATCTCCCATTTTATTTGAAATTTCACCAGAAACTCCAGAATCAATCTCATCAAAAATAATGGTTGGCAATTGAATGTATTTTGAAAGCACCGATTTTATGGCCAACATAATTCTTGATAATTCTCCTCCAGAAGCCGCTTTCTTGAGTTCATTAAATTGTCCGCCTTTATTGGCCGAAAACAAAAAGGACAATTCATCTTTACCGTTATTTAAAAATTTTTCACTTAAACTGCAATCAATGTTAAATTGAGCATTGGGCATTCCTAAACCAGATAAAATAGTTTCTAATTGATTGGTTAATTCCGGGATAGCATTTTCTCGGTTTTGATGAATTTTATTGGCTATCGTATTTAATTGTTCGGCTTTAGAATTAATTTCAGTTTGCTTTTTTTGAATCGTATCGTCAAGGTTTTCAGTGATGGATACTTTTTCTTCCAATTCATTTTTAATTTTAATTAATTCTGAAATAGTACTTGCAGAATGTTTTAGCATTAAATTATTGATACGTGTTAATTTAGCATTTACTATTTCCAATCTTTTAGGATCTGCCTCTAAAGAATCGTTGAAATTATCAACCTCTTTAAAAATATCGTCCATTTCAATTAGACTGCTTTCTACTCTGCCATATAACTCTTCATATTTGGATGAAAATCCTTTTAATTTTTGAAAATGAATCTTTAATTCATTAAGTGTTGATAAAATGCCAATTTGTTCTTCACTTAACAGTTGATAAGATGCTGCAAGTTTCTCTTTTATGGCTTCAACATTGCTTAAGGTTTCATATTCTTCTTCAAGCAATTCCAATTCACCTTCAATAAGATTGGCTTCTATGAGTTCATTTAATAAAAACAAATAATAATCATGTTCTTTGATGGCTTCTGCTTGAAAACTAAGCAACTCTTTAAGCTCTTTTTCTGAAGTTTTATATGCTTTTAAATCTAATTTATAGTGCTGCAATAAGGTTTCGTTGTTTGCCAACACATCTATAACTTGAAATTGAAACTCATTACTAACTAGTTGCAAGGTTTGATGTTGAGAATGAATGTCTATTAAGCGTTCGCCAATAACTTGTAAGCTGTTAAGATTTACGGGGGAATCATTTATAAAAGCTCTTGATTTTCCCGAAGGTAAAATTTCTCTTCGAATAATGGTTTGATTTTCATAATCGCAATCCTCTTTTTCAAAAAGTGCCTTGAGATGGTAATTAGACACCTCAAAAACTGCTTCAATAACACATTTTTGTGAAGTATCTTTTAAACTGCTTAAATCGGCTCGTTTTCCAAGAATTAATGACAAACCACCAAGTAATATGGATTTTCCAGCGCCAGTTTCACCAGTAATAATTGATAATCCATTGTTGAATTCAACATGAAGGCTATCAATTAAAGCATAATTTTGTATGGATAATGATGTTAACAAATTGGCTAAACAGTTTTGTGATTTATGAAATTAAAGATCGTTAAGTTTTAAATTTAAAACAACTTAAAACTTAATATTTCTCCATTTGCTGCCATAAGTAGGCGCTACTTTTTGTAAGGTTTCTGTAACTTTGGCAATATCAACACTCGGACCATCACTGAATATTTGTTGAATCTCGTCTGACTTGGCATCAAAAAACGTTCGTAATAAAAATGAATTTGGTCTTCGGCTATTCATAACTTCAAATTGTTGCAGTGCAGAAACAATAACCTCTTTACCTGCTTTGGCATTATCGCTCATAACATCCAAACCTTCTCTGTGGTAAAGGTACATGACCTCTCTGTATTCTTTAAATGTTGGCGATAATATATTATCAATTAAAGCAAATCTACTTTGCAAACCGTCTTCTAGTTTCCAACCGCTAAAATTTTCTTGTTGAGAATAATTTACGATATTTTGGGCTTGTTTTAAATAGGCTTCGCCACCATTTTTAGAAAACGAATCGGCATCTAAGGCTAAAGCCATATACACATGGAATGCCAATACAGAAACTAAATTAGATTCGTATTGTGTTGGATTAAAAATAATATTTTGAAATTCTAAATATCTGAATGTAAAATCTTTATCGTTAATATTATATAAAGAAGTACTGTAAGAAGATCCAAATATCGGTCTTGAAGATTGCACTTGAATAGTACCTTGAAATACTTCGCCACTATAATCACTAATATTAATGACCATACTGCAATTAATGCGTTCTTGTGGTGCAAATGTTCTATTAGTCCATTTAGTATTATTAACAAACTCTGAGAGTTGTTTTTCTAAATTTTTAAAAATACTTTGGTTCTCATTGCCAGTTTGTTGGGCATTAACCACCACATTGCAATTTAGTTCTTGAGAAAAACCAGAGAAACCTAAAGACAAAAAAAGAATGTATAAGATATTACGCATTTAGTTGTTTTATAATTTCGTTCAATAAATCTTTGGCTACCTCTGCTTTAGATTTTAATTGAAATTCGTTGACGTTTTCATAATTATCAATAAAAGTTACTTTATTGGTTTCTGTTTTAAAACCGGCACCTTTATCGTTTAACGAATTTAAAACAATTAAATTTAAATTCTTAGCTTTTAATTTTGCTTTTGCATTTTCCAGTTCATTATTGGTTTCTAAAGCAAATCCAACCAAAAACTGCTGTTTTTTAATAGCCCCTAAAGAGGCTAAAATATCTTTGGTTTTTTCCAGCTCTAATGTTAACGTGTTATCGTTCTTTTTTATTTTCTGAAAAGCAACTTGTTTTGGTTTAAAATCTGCAACGGCGGCTGAAAGTATCGCTATATCAATATTATTATAATATTGATGAACCGTGTTATACATTTCTTCTGCTGAAACTACTGATAGTACTTTAATTAAACTGTGAGAAACTGTTTGTGCCGTTGGTCCAGATATTAAAATAACCTCAGCGCCTAAATTTGCTGCTGCTTTGGCAATTTCAAAGCCCATTTTTCCGCTTGAGTGATTGCCTATAAACCTAACAGGATCTATGGCTTCATACGTTGGTCCAGCGGTGATGAGTACTTTCTTGCCCTTTAATGGCAATTTATTTAAGATATCGTTTTCAATGAATGACACAATATCTTCAGGTTCAGCCATTCTGCCTTCACCTATCAATCCACTTGCTAATTCACCGCTTGTTGCGGGAATCATAATATTTCCAAAACTTTTTAATATTTGAAACGAACGCAATGCTGTTGGATGTTTATACATATCCAAATCCATGGCTGGGGCAAAATAAACGGGGCATTTAGCCGATAAATAAGTGGCTAATAATAAATTGTCGCAAACACCATTTGCCATTTTAGACAAAGTATTGGCGGTTGCCGGCGCAATAATCATTAAATCTGCCCAAAGGGCTAAATCTACATGACTATTCCACACGGCATTATCATCATCTTCAGAGGTGAATGATGAATATACTGGATTTTTTGAAAGGGTTGATAAGGTTAAAGGCGTTACAAATTCTTTTGAAGCTGGTGTCATAACCACTTTTACATGAGCACCAAATTTAACAAATAACCTAACTAAGGAAGCTGTTTTATAAGCGGCTATACCGGCTGTAATGCCTAAAAGTATATGTTTGCCGCTTAATATTGACATAGCTAAATTATTCCTGAGAGTCTTCCTCAGTATTTCTGTAATAAATTTTGTCTGTTAGCCATTCTTGAACCGCCAATGCATGAGGTTTTGGCAGTTTTTCATAAAACTTAGATACCTCGATTTGCTCTTTGTTTTCAAAAATTTCTTCAAGACTATCATTGTAAGTAGCAAACTCTTCTAACTTATCAATTAATTCTCTTTTAATTTCTGAATTAATTTGCTCTGCACGTCTTGAAATGATTGATATTGACTCATAGATATTTTCTGTAGCTTCATCAATTTGATTTCTGTCATACGTAATAGTGTTAACAGGAGCATTGGTTTTTTTTAAATCTATTTTCATTATATATTCGCTTTATTGCTGTATTGTTTTAACTCTTCTTGAATTTTATTGAACATGGCATTAACCTCTTCTACATGTTTAGAATTTGGATAAGCTTTATTAAAGGTTTCTACACCGGTTTTAGCTGTATTTAATCTTATTTGTTTTTTGCGCTCTACACTATTTATAGCCAATTTATAGGTTGCATCGAGTTTGTAAAAAAGGGCATCTTCACGCAATGTTGAACCTGGAAAATCAAAAATAAAATTATCAAATGATTTTATTGAAGCTTCATAATCTGAAATTTGGTCGTATTGTTTTGCAATACTATAGGCTTTGTTTTCTAATTTATAATCTAATTCCTTAACCAGTTTATTGGCTTCAGCTATATATTCAGAATCTGGAAATGCATTAATAAATTCTTGAAGTTTTTCAATGGCTTTTTTGGTTTCTGTTTGATCTTTAGTGTATATGGGAGATAACATATAATTACTCTTTGCCGATAAAAAAGAAGCTTCGGCCAACTTCTCGCTTTTGGGGTAACTTGAAGCAAAACGCTCAAACTGATAGCCAGCAATGTAATAATCGTTCATTTTATAAAACGATTGCGAGTATAAATACATGAGTTTTTCTGCCTGTGGTTTTCCTCTGTAATTGGGAACTATTTGCGCAAAAAGCTTGTTGGCTTTATCATATTTTCCTTCATTATACAAATCTTCTCCTAATTTAAATTTTGTTGCGGTATCTTCAGATTTTAAGGCCTTTTGATATTCGCTACAAGAACTTAAACCAACCAATAAAATAATAATGTAAATATACTTATTCATAAATAGAAAAACAGTTTGCAAAATTAAGGTTTTATAATGGATTTTAAAAATATTATTTTAATGCTAAAATAAAGCTAGATTTATAGCAATTATTGGGTTTAAGTAATATTTAACTTTTAAATTTAAAAGTTGGCAATAAAATTTTTTATTTTTTCTTTTAATTTATTTGATGCCGGAACCAATGGCAATCTCACGGTATCTTGGCATAAGCCCAAAGCTTGAAAAACAGCTTTGATTCCTGCAGGATTATTTTCTTCAAAAATATATCCAATAACATCCATCAATCTATAATGAATAGCATAAGATTTTTTTGCATCTCCCTTAAATCCTAAACGAATCATTTCCGAAAATTCTTTTGGAAATGCCTGCCCTATGACCGATATAACGCCTGCGCCACCGGCAAGTACAATGCCAAGCGCCAAATCGTCATCACCAGATATGACTAAAAAATCTTCTGGTTTATCTTTTAAAAGTTTTAAATATTGTGATACGTTATTTCCAGCTTCTTTTACAGCAATTACATTTTTAAAGTCATTGGCTAACCTAAGCGTTGTTTCTGTCTCCATATTTTTTGAAGTCCTTCCAGGAACATTATATAAAATAATATCTAATGGTGATGCTTGAGATATAGCCTTAAAATGCTGATACAATCCTTCTTGCGTAGGCTTACTGTAATAAGGAGCCACGGACAAAATGGCGTCAAAGCCACTTAAATCGGTATCTTTAATTTCTTCAATAACTTGAGCTGTATTATTTCCTCCAATACCCAATACCATAGGTAATCTTCCTTTATTGGCCTTTTTAATGGTTTCGATAATGTCCTTTTTTTCTTGTTTTGTAATGGTTACACTTTCTCCAGTGGTGCCACAGACCACTAGGTAATCTGTTCCATTTTCAACATTAAAATTTACAATATTGGTTAAGGCGTCATGATCTATACTTAAATCTGATTTAAATGGTGTTACCAACGCTACTCCAGTACCAAGAAATTTACTGCTCATTTTTTATTTTATTTAATATAGTTAGGTATTTAAAAAGTTCTTTTTTAAATACGTCAAATTCATTTATATGGGTTTTTATTATTAAATCGTTTAAACGCATATCTGTTTGAAAAATACCAATCTTAAAAAGTGCTTTTGACTTTGCCGTCATTAATTTAAGCTCTATTTCATCTTTAGTGTAATAACTAATTAACGCATCAAATTTGGTGTCGACAAACGCTTGCAATTCTAGATTTTTAAGCTCACCTTTCCAACCAAAATCTTTTTCACAAAAGCAAATATCCCAAGAGATATTGCTGTTTTTCTTGTCACTAGAAAAGGCAATCACTTTTATTTGATTGGAATGGATATTTAAATTTTTGGCTAATCCTCTAAATAATTCAAAATCATCAACTTCTTGTAAATGTATAATAACACCTAAACTTTTAATCTTGGTGTCTGTAACATTAACATCACGGTTTAACAACAATTTGTTTAAGTACTTTCTGTTAGATTTTTCCTTAAAACCCTTTAAAATCATTTATCTTTATCCTTTGCGCAAAGGTAACAAAAGTACATTCAAATATTTATCAAAATTTTTAAGTTTAAATTATGACATTCAAACCATTCCTTTGGGTTCTTTTAGCCCTTTTAATTTACAATTGCAAAGAACACGAAACTTATTTATACAAAATTGAAGGCAAAGAAATTTCCATAACAGACAGTCTTCAATCTGATTCCAAAATTAATGATTTTATAAAACCTTATAGAAATCATGTTACTAAGGATTTAGATAGTGTTTTAGCATATGCTGTTGATACGTATTCAAAAAGTGATGGCGATTTTAATACGGCTATTGGAAATTTTATGGCTGATGCGGTGTATGAACAAGCTAACCCTATTTTTAAAGCACGAACAGGACATGACATAGATTTGGTTCTGTTAAACCATGGAGGCATTCGTTCTATTATTTCAAAAGGAAACATTACCACAAGAACCGCTTTTGAATTGATGCCTTTTGAAAATAGTTTAGTGGTGGTAGCACTTAAAGGAATTCAGATAGACAGTTTAATTATGTATTTAAGTAAACGGAAAAAGGCACATCCTATTTCAAAATTAAATTTAGTTATTGATAAGGATTACCATATTGTTAGTGCCACCATAAAAAATAAAAAGGTGGATGCGGGTAAAACCTATTATGTTGCTACTAATGACTATTTATATAACGGTGGAGATAACATGACCTTTTTTAAACCCAATGACAGCTTATATAATTTAGATTATAAAATTAGAAATGTACTGATTGATTATTTCAAAAAGGTAGATACCATTAGTCCTGTTATTGATGACAGATTTATTCAAATTAAATAATTTAACAATGAAGCGCAGAGATTTTATTCAACAAACATCGGCAGGAACCGCGTTAATATCTCTTGGTGGTATTGGTTTATCTTCCTTTACAACATTAGGTACAAAAAAAATCACCATTTTACATACTAACGATGTTCATAGTCATATCGATCCATTTGGTCCAGAAGATGGCAGAAATGCAAACAAAGGTGGTGTTGCAAGACGAGCTAGCTTAATTGAATCTATTAGAAAAGAAAACCCACATACAATTTTACTGGATGCTGGTGATATTTTTCAAGGAACACCATATTTTAATTATTATGGTGGTGAACTTGAATTTAAACTTATGAGCATGCTTAAATATGATGCAGCAACTATTGGAAATCATGATTTTGACAATGGTATTGATGGTCTTTATGCTCAATTACCACATGCCACATTCGAGTTTATTTCGGCCAATTACGATTTTTCAAACACGGTTATGAATTCTCATGTTAAACCTTACAAAACTTTTAGTAAAGATGGCATTAAAATTGGCCTTTTTGGTCTTGGAATAGAATTACAAGGATTAGTGGATCCTTTAATGTTTAAAGAAACCAAATATCTTGATCCTATTGAAATTACTCAAGATATGACCAGGATTTTAAAGACAGAAGAAAAATGCGATTTAATAATTTGTTTGTCTCACCTTGGATATAACTATAGAAACGAAGCTAGTAAAATTAGCGATTTAAAGCTGGCTTCTTTAACAAAAGATATTGACTTAATTATTGGTGGCCATACTCATACCTTCTTGCCAAAACCAACCATTGTAAAAAACATTGTAGGCAAAAACATCCTTGTTAACCAAGTAGGATGCTATGGTATTAACTTAGGGAAAATTGATTTTTATTTTGATTCTGACATGAACAAAGCAGCCAACGGAACCTCTATTTTTGTTTAGGCCAAAATATTTTTAGTAGCTAATTCTTTTGACGTTGTTTCTAGCACTTGCCTACCTCTAATCTTAGGAACTTTATTGTATTCCATGATATAGTTGAATAAAAAGAAAAGACCTATAACATGTAGTACTCTGTCTAACATTGAAAAGCTCCAATGATATACATAATATTGACTTACATAATTTAACATATCACTAAACACAAAGCAAAATGCCATCATCAAGAAAAATATGGATAACCTGGTTTCATTATTAAGATAAACACCTAAAGCTATACTAACCAAAACAATTAAAGAAATACTTTTTATTCCAAATAAAAATACTTCCAAACTATCTGGTACAATGGTTTTTAAAAGATTATAAACCGAGTATAAAAAGTACATATTTATAAAGACCACTATCACTAAATAAAGCGTAATTACTTTATTAAATTCCACAAGTTTAAATTTAGGAAGCATAAAACCAATCAAACACATATAACTCAAAAAATACATGATGCTTGAAGCTCTAATAAAGGTTTCATTTGAAAAAAACATGGATGCAGAATCCCCTAAAAAAGAATACAGTAAAAATAAAATGAATGGAATTTTAAGTGTTTTATTTTTTATGAAAAAGAATATGAGAAAAACTGGTACAAATAAAGGTTTTGTAGATTGTAAAAACAAGGCGTCTTCACTCACAGCTCCAATAACGTTTAAAATGATTAAAAGAAACAGAGCACCAATAAAAACTTTATTAAAACTAAATTTGAATAAGCTTTTCATAATTCATTAACATAATGTAGGTCTTTCAAATGTAATAAAAAATATTATTTAATCGATGTAATTATTTATTTTATCGTTGAAATACATATTTTTATCAAAATCCCATTAATTTTTTGTTAGATAGAAGTTTTTAAATACTAAGAAGCAAATTGATTGACCTCTTCATTAACTAAGCTAGATTGTTTACAATAAAAATAAAAGGCCAACAAGGTTAACGAAGTTGTTAAGAAACTTAATAGGTTTTGTTGCGCAACATACAAATAGGCAACACCAATAACTTCAGAAAAAACAATGGATAAAGACCCTAAAAACATTAATAGTGATTTACGGTCATCTCTGTACAAATAACTAAGCAATGATGAGGTTAACACCAATAACATGGAAATATTATAAGTAATTTCTATAACATATTCATTGGTCATTACCATGTATGGGTTTACAATAATTTGCAAAACATAAGCGATATAAATATTTAAAGCTAACAAAACGACTATGTGTAATTTGAAATGTTTTACGATATGAGAAAATGAAATCGTTTGTAAAATTTTTATCAAAAGTGCAATATATGCAAAAATATAGAGGCCATTTCCAATAAAGTAGTAATATAAATAGGGAATATAATCAACAATAAAAACCATTAGATCTGACACAGAATAACAAATCAAAAAGATTGCAAAATACAAATTGGGTTTGTTTACATTTTTAAAGTAAGCAATGGTAATTAAAGGTAATAATAAAGCATCTAAAACTTCAGCCCAAAACTTATTGTTGGAAAATTGAAAAACAATAAATCCTAAATAAACTAACAACACCAAGCCTACCATGACTTTCGACTTCTTCATGACTATAATTTTATAGTTAAAGCACAAATATATACAAAAAAAATACAATTTAACGATTAAAAAATACTTTTTATCGTTAATATTTTAATTTATTTAATTTTTTGTAAGAAATCATATTCATTTATTATAAGAATATTTAATTGTTCTGCCTTTTGCCTCTTACTTGGCCCCATATTATCTCCTGCTATAATAAAACTTGTTTTAGCTGAAATTGAACTGCTCACTTTGCCCCCATTGTTTTCAATGAGTTGTTTTAATTCATCTCTTGATAAGGTTTCAAAGACACCAGAAACCACAAATATCTGACCTTTTAAGGTATCGGTTTGATTCGCTAACTGGTCCGAAGAAAGTTCCAATTGCACTCCAAAGCGCTTTAATCTTTCCATAATGATCTGGTTTTTTTCTGAAGCAAAAAACGCTACAACACTTTCGGCAATTTTAATGCCTATTTCATCAACAGTCGCCAAATCTATAATTGTTGCTTTAGCTAAAGCATCCATAGATTTATAATGTTTTGCAAGTTTTTTAGCAACCGTTTCACCAACATATCTAATACCCAAAGCATACAACACCCGTTCAAATGGAATCTGTTTGGATAACTCGATACCCTTAATTAAATTTTCGGCACTCTTTTCGGCCATGCGCTCAAGCGGAATGACTTGCTCTTTGGTGAGTTCATACAAATCTGAATAATCATGTATCAATCCTTCATTTACCAAAAGCGCAACCGTTTCGCCACCAAGTCCTTCAATATCCATTGCTTTTCGAGATATAAAATGCTGAATGCGACCAATAA
This sequence comes from Flavobacteriaceae bacterium CG_4_10_14_3_um_filter_33_47, assembly GCA_002784145.1. Taxonomy (GTDB): domain Bacteria; phylum Bacteroidota; class Bacteroidia; order Flavobacteriales; family Flavobacteriaceae; genus Yeosuana. The sequence continues at coordinate 15,323 of PFKE01000150.1, forward strand.
TTTGTGGTTTACAGCCATTATAGTTTGGGCAATAATGTTGTGCTTCACCTTCGGTTCTAACCAATGGTGTTTGACATTCTGGGCAATGTGTAATATAAGGCGTTGGTTTAGAATTTTCTAGTCGCTTAGTTAAATCTACGGCTATAATTTTTGGGATAATCTCTCCTCCTTTTTCTACAAAGACCTCATCTCCTACTCTGATATCTAATTTATTAATTTGATCAGCATTATGTAAAGAAGCGCGTTTTACAGTTGTTCCGGCCAATTCTACGGGTTCTAAATTTGCCACAGGTGTTATGGCGCCTGTTCGTCCAACTTGATAGGTAATTTCATTTAATCGTGTGGATACTTGATCGGCTTTAAACTTATAAGCCATAGCCCAACGTGGTGCTTTTGCTGTATAACCTAATTCTTCTTGTTGCTGTAAATCATTAACTTTTATTACAACACCATCCGTTTCATAAGGCAACGCATGCCTGTGTACATTCCAATAGTCTATAAACTCTAAAACGGCATCCATAGAAGTTGCTAATGTTGCAGCACTTGGAACTTTAAAACCAAGTTGTCTTGCTCGTTCCAAACTCTCAAACTGTGTTTTAATTCCTAAATTTGTTCCTATAATGGTGTATAGTAAACACTCCAAAGGTCGTTTGGCTACTTCAGCACTATCTTGTAATTTTAAACTTCCGGAAGCTGTATTTCTTGGGTTTCTGTATGGTTCTTCGCCTATTTCAATACGGTCTTCATTCATTTTGTTAAAACCTTCAAATGGCAATACAATTTCGCCGCGAATATCAAATTTTGGTGGATAGTTGCCTTTCAATTTCAGTGGAACCGATTTAATGGTTTTTACATTTGCCGTTACATTATCACCTTGCGTGCCATCGCCTCGAGTTACTGCTTTTAATAAAATTCCATGCTCATAGGTAATACTAATTGAGGCGCCATCGTATTTCAATTCGCAGGTATATTGTACAGGATCATCAATCAACTTTTTAATTCGAATTTCCCAATCCAAAAGATCTTCTTTAGAGTACGAATTCTCTAAAGAATACATACGATGTTCATGTACAACCGTTTCAAAATTTTTGGTTATTTCTCCGCCAACTCTTTGGGTTGGTGAATCTTCCTCAGCAAATTCCGGAAATTGTGCTTCTAATTCTTTAAGTTGTTTTAATTTGATATCAAACTCATAATCGCTTATGGTTGGTTTATCGAGAACATAATAGTTATGGTTGTGCTGGCGAAGCTCTTCACTCAAGGTTTTTATTTGCTGTTGAATATCCATGAAATAATTTCAGAAAATGTTATATTTAAAGCATCTAATATACTAAAATGCCATTCAGAAAAATAGCCACTTTTATAGTTTTTATCAGTTTTTTATTCAACTGTAAAGAGACTGACATTTCAAGGTCAGAAGTATTCATAATCCCAAAGCCATTAAAACTCATTATTAATAAAGGCCATTTTATTATAAACCAAACTACAGGAATTAACTATTCTGAAGAATTCAAAGTTTCTGCTGAATTTTTAAAAGCGTTTATTGAAGATGGAAGTAATATTAAACTTAAAAAAAATAATACCATAACCTTTGCTAAAGACCAAAATATTTCCAATCCTGAAGGCTATACTATAAATATTCTGCCCAACCGCATAAACATAAATGCCAAAACAGATCAAGGTGCTTTTTATGCCGTTCAAACATTAAGACAATTATTACCTCCAGAATTTGAAAATGGATCATACACCAGTCACACGGTCCTGTTACCTTGTATTACCATACAAGACGAACCGCAATTTGAGTACCGAGGCATGCACTTAGATGTTGGCCGACATATGTTTTCAGTAGCATTCATTAAAAAGTATATCGATGCCTTGGCCATGCTTAAGATGAATACATTTCATTGGCATTTAACCGAAGATCAAGGTTGGCGTATTGAAATTAAAAAATATCCAAAACTCCAGGAAATCGCTGCTTTTAGAAATGAAACCTTAATGGGTCATTACAGTACTGAACCACAGCAATTCGATGGTAAATTATATGGTGGTTATTACACGCAAGAAGACATTAAGGCTGTTGTTGCTTATGCCCAAAAAAGGCATGTAACAGTTATTCCAGAAATTGAACTTCCCGGACACTCACAAGCTGCCATTGCTGCGTATCCTGAATTGGGTTGCACAGGAGAACCCATTGAAGTGGCTACAAAATGGGGTGTTTTTGAGGATATTTACTGTCCGAAAGAAGAAACCTTTAAGTTTCTTGAAGATGTTTTAGATGAAGTACTAGCATTATTTCCAAGTGAATACATTCATATTGGTGGCGACGAAGCTCCAAAAACCAGATGGAAAAACTGTGAACATTGTCAAACACTCATTAAAACAAAAGGTTTAAAAGATGAACATGAGCTTCAGAGTTATTTTATTTCAAGAATTGAAACCTATTTAAACTCTAAAGGCAGACAAATTATTGGCTGGGATGAAATTTTGGAAGGAGGTTTAGCACCAAATGCTACGGTAATGTCTTGGAGAGGTACACAAGGCGCTATTGAAGCCGCCAAACAACATCACAAGGTGGTGATGACACCAACTTCACATTGCTATTTTGATTATTATCAATCTGAAAACGAGAATGAACCTTTAGCTATTGGAGGTTTTTTACCATTAGAAAAAGTATATTATTTTAATCCCATTCCAGAAGAACTTACCAAAGATGAGGCAAGCTACATTTTGGGTGCTCAAGGTAATATCTGGACCGAGTATATACCTAATGAAAAGCATTTGGAATACATGGCATTTCCAAGAATGCTTGCCATGAGCGAAGTGGTTTGGTCAACTCCTGAAAACAAAAATTATGAGGATTTTATCAATAGTCTGGAAAGATTTCACAAGCGATTGGAGATTTTAGATATTAATTATGCCAATCATTTATATAATATTGAAGGGCAGTTAACATCAGAAGGATATGAATTAAAAACTTTAATTAAAGAGAAGTTTATTCGATTTACACTTGATGGTACGTTACCGAATTTAGAATCGGAATTGTATTCAAAACCAATTCCAATTACTAAAAATACCACCATAAATGCTGCTGTTTTTAATTCTGAAAAAAAATTAGGAACAACCTTTTCCCAAACCGTTAATTATCATAAAGCTTTTGGAAAATCAATCACTATCAATACATTACCTCATAAAGCCTATTCTGGAAGTGGTGCTCAAGGTTTAATTAATGGAATTTCTGGAAGTGATACGCGCTATGGCGATAAAGAATGGTTAGGATTTTCAGGAGAAGATATTGAGATTACCATAGATTTGGGTCAGGAAACTGAAATTGGGTCAGTATACACTAGATGCTATGCAGCTAATGGACAATGGATTTATCTACCTAAAGGAGCTCAAATAGATTTAATTGATAATGAAGGAAAAAGTATTTTTGATAGATATATTGAATTGCTTACAGAAGGCTTGGATTCAAAGTTTACTTCAAAAATAGGTATGGAATTCGATGGAATTAATGCAAGGTATATAAAACTTAAATTTCAAAACTACGGCAACATTCCCGAAAGTAATCAAGGCGCTGGCAATAAAGCCTGGACTTTTATTGATGAAATCATCGTTAATTAGTATGAAACTAGAAATCTGTGCTAGTAATTACCAGTCGGCTGTTAATGCCCAACAAGCGGGTGCTCATCGTATAGAACTTTGTACAGCTCTAGTTGTTGGAGGTTTAACGCCTAGTTATGGCTTAATTAAACAGGTTTTAGAAATCTTGCAAATTCCTGTTTTTGTTTTAATTCGACCACGAAGAGGAAATTTTACTTATTCTCAAGATGAATTTGAAAGCATGACAAACGACATCCAATGGTGTAAAAATTTAGGCTGTGCCGGTATTGTTTCTGGTGTTTTAAATGCTGACAACACTATTGATATTGAAAGAACAAAAGAACTCGTTAAACTTTCCAAACCTTTAGCTTTCACCTTTCACAGAGCATTTGATTGTACACCGAATCCGTTTGAAACTCTTGAAACTTTGATAAATTTAGGAGTTGATCGCGTTTTAACATCAGGACAAGAAGCTTCAGCGGAAAAAGGTTTGGATTTATTAAAAATGCTTCAAAAAAACGCCAACAATAAGCTTATTATTCTTCCGGGTAGCGGTATAAATTATAACAATGCCGTATCTTTTAAAAACTCAGGATTCAAAGAAATTCATGCTTCTGCAACAACGCTCAAACAAGTTGATGAGCTTCCTGAAATTTCAATGCTTAACCCTAAGTTTTTAGATGAAACAGAGGATGTTATTTCTGATATAAACCATATTAAAAGCATTTTAAATGCTATTTTACCTTAATACCTTTTATCATTCTATTATTATCAAACAAGTCTTTTTTTAATTTAATATCTTCAAAATTATAATCTGAAAGCAGTTGATACATTTCCTTGCCTAAATACTGATTAATTTCAAAAAATAATGAGCCACCATGATTAAGTTTTTGTTGGGAAAATTCACAGATGGCTTTGTAAAATATTAAAGGCGTATCATTTTCAACAAATAAAGCCAATTCTGGTTCATGTTTTAAAACGTTACCTTTCATTTCCTTTTTTTCAAGATGTCTTACATAGGGTGGATTGGAAACAATGATATCAAATTTTAAATCCTTTAATGTGGTAGTCCACAAATCTTGCCTAAGAATATCTGCCTCAATATATCTTACTTTAACAGTATTTATTAAGGCATTTTCTTTGGCTATTTTTAAAGCCTTCTTCGAAATATCAAGGGCATAAATGCTCGCATTAGGCAAATGTTTAGCTAAGGAAATAGCAATACAACCACTTCCGGTTCCAATATCTAAAACTTTCAATTCTGACTTTTGAGTTTTACATTTTGAAATTATCCAATCTATAAGTTCTTCAGTTTCTGGTCTTGGAATGAGCGTGTCTTTTGTTACTTTAAACTTCAAATTATAAAACTCTGTTTCACCCAGTATATATTGAATAGGTTTTTCTAATTTTAATTGAGATAAGGCTTCAAATAGTGGTTCTTCTTCTTTTTTGGAAAGGCTTTTTGCAGGTTCTAAGGCCAAGTCAAGTCTCTTTATTTTATGGTAATGACCAATAAGCAAATAAAAAAAACTATCAACCTCATCCTTACCATACATAGCATCTAACTCAATATGAAATATATTTTGGAGGTGTTTTAATGTCATTAAAACTATCTTACAATTTTTTAAGCATCCATAAGTTGCAGGAATAATGACCAGTATCTCCCATAGGCTCGTTTAACGTTTCAAAACCCACTTTAGCATATAATTTACGAGCATCTTCCATGTAAGGTAAGGTTTCTAAATAACAGGATTCAAAACCTAACTCTTTAGCTTTTTTTAAACAGATATTCATCATTTCACTACCAAGTCCAATGCCTCTAGCTTCTGGTAAAAAATACATTTTTTGAAGTTCGCAAACTTTGCCATCATAATTTTCTAATGGCGCAATACCCGCACCACCAATAACTTTACCTTGGTTATCAATAACAAAATAAGTTGATGTTTTTTTATTGTACGTACCAGTCATACAATCTAAAGCGGTATCTGCGTAAGCAGTACCAACTTTTGGAACTCCAAACTCAATTAAAACGGTACGAATAACTTGAGCTATTTGAACGTCATCATTGGTCGTTATTTCTCTTATTACAATATTATTTTTGCTCACTTTAAAATATTATTTTTGTGCTTGTGAAGATACATGAAAAATATATAAAACGTTGTATTGAAATTGCCAAAAATGGATTAGGAACTACCAGACCAAATCCTATGGTAGGTTGTGTAATTGTTCATAATAATACCATTATTGGTGAAGGGTTTACAAGTCCATATGGTGGTAATCATGCTGAAGTTAATGCTATAAACTCAGTTAAAGATAAATCGATTTTAAATCAATCGATTTTATATGTAACCCTAGAACCTTGCTCACATTATGGTAAAACACCTCCATGTAGCCATTTAATAATAGACCACCAAATTCCTGAAGTCGTTATTGGAACTGTAGATATTCACAGTAAGGTTTCAGGAAAAGGAATCGAAAAATTAAAAGCTTCTGGATGCAAGGTATCTGTTGGTGTACTGGAAAAAGCATGCCAATGGCACCATAAACGGTTTTTTGCATTTCACCAAAAGCAACGCCCTTACATTATTTTAAAATGGGCTGAAACTTTAGATGGTTTTATAGCACCTAACTATAAAAACGAGCAAAAACCTGTCTGGATAACCAATGAATTTTCAAGACAATTGGTGCATCAATGGCGTGCTCAAGAACATGCTATTTTAGTGGGTAGTACAACGGTTTTAGAAGATAATCCTTTATTGACCATTAGAGATTGGACAGGGCAAAATCCCATTAGAATTGTTATCGACAAAAAAAAGAAACTACCAAAAACTTCAAATATTTTTAATTCGGATGCTGAAACATTTGTTTTCTCTGAATCTGATATAGATTTTAAAGCAAACATAGCATCGCAAATTTGTTCACTTTTACATCAAAAAAACATTCAATCCGTCATTATAGAAGGTGGCAAAAAAACACTTCAAACTTTTGTAAATGAAAATTTATGGGATGAAGCTAGGGTTTTTACTGGTAACGTAATGTTTAACCAAGGCTTAAAAGCTCCCGTTTTTTCTGGGAAATTACAATCTACACAACAACTAAATAAAGATATATTAAACATTTATACCCATGATTAATACCATTATTTTTGATTTTGGAAACATCTTTCTTAACCTAGATTTAGATGGAGCTGTACAAAAGACGCTTGATGTTTTTAAGCTCAAACAGGTTCCAGAAGAAATGACCGCAATAAATGGCCTATATGAACAAGGGCTTCTATCTTCTGAAGAATTTATTGAATTTTACACCAATAATTTTCCAAATATTTCTGAAGAAAAAATTATTGAAACCTGGAATTTTATGTTGAAAGATTTTCCTTTACACCGGTTAGAATTTTTAAAAACCCTTAAAGATGCTTCAAAATACAAACTTATTCTTTTAAGTAATACCAACCAAATTCATATAGATTGGGTAAAAAACCACATACCTTTTTATGAAGATTTTAAAAACTGCTTTGATGCTTTTTATCTGTCCCACGAAATTAATTTAAGAAAACCAAATGTCGCTATTTTTGAATTTGTTGTTAAAAAAAATAATCTTAAAATAGAAAACACCTTATTTATTGATGACAATCCAGACAATATTGAAACTGCAAGAAAATTAGGGTTTCATGTTTGGAATTTAAATCCTAAAAAAGAAGATGTTGTAACCCTTTTTAAAACTAAAAAGCATTTATTTAGTTAGATTTGAAAGAAAAAGACACTTACAAAACCATTGAAAAACCTTCAGAAGAAGTCTTATTTAAGGATAAGAACAGCAAATTTTTTGGATATGCTTTTCCAGTTTCAACAGAAGATGATGTAAAAAATCATTTAACCGAATTAAAAAAAACGCATCATGCTGCAAGACATTGTTGTTATGCCTATCAATTAGGAACAGAGACCTTTCAATTTAGAGCAAACGATGATGGAGAACCCAATAATTCAGCTGGAATGCCAATTTATGGCCAAATACAATCGTTTGAAGTCACGAATGTTTTAATAGTAGTTATCAGATACTTTGGAGGTGTAAAATTAGGTGTAGGTGGTTTAATTAATGCTTATAAAACAACTGCTCAATTAGCCTTAGAAAATGCTGTGATTATAGAAAAAACCATCAATATAACATACCTTATCTCCTTTGATTACAAAAACATGAATAAGGTTATGCGCATTATTAAAGAAAAAAACTTACACGTAGTTAATCAAACCTTAGAACTAGATTGTAAAATTACCATATCTACAAGAAAAAATAACTCAAATATAGTTTTAGAATCCTTCGATAATTTATTTGAGGTAACAATAATTGCTATTTAAATTAGTTATCAATAACATCTAAAATATACTTTGGCGCTCTCACGGGTCTTTTGGTTTTTACATCAATAAAAGCCAAAACCACCTGAGCCGTTGTTATAATTTCACCTTTGTCGTCTGTAATTTCATACTCAAATTCTATCTTAGCTGTTGGCCTATTTTTTAGTTGAGTTTTTACATGAATTACATCATCATAATAAGCTGATTTCTTAAAGTTTAACGACATTGAAATTACGGGCATCATAACTCCAGATTCCTCCATTTTTTTATAAGAAACACCTAATTTCCTGAGCCATTCAATACGGCCCATTTCCAGATATAATGCATAATTCCCGTGATGAACAACTCCCATTTGGTCAGTTTCTCCATATCGAACTCTAATTTGTATTTCGTCGCAATTAAATAAGCCTTTCATCGAATAATTTGTGTGAATTTAAATAATTTTTTTGTACTTTCGACTACTGATTAAACATGAGAAAAAAAATCTTAAAATTCAATAGTATTTGATTTTTTTTTTAAGAATTTTGTTCACATATTTGCCAGACTAAAGGGGATTGAGAAAAAGCTTCTCTATTTTAAATCTAACTAACAGACCATAAAACTAATTTAATGAGTAAAACTGCGCAATCGGTATGGAATAATTGTCTTGAATTTATAAAAGATAATATTCAACCGCAAGCATACAAAACATGGTTTGAACCCATTATAGCAGTTAAACTTGATGATAATGCTTTAAGCATTCAAGTACCCAGTAAATTTTTTTATGAATGGCTTGAAGAACATTATGTAAAAATTCTTAAAGTTTCCTTAACTAAAGAAATCGGTGAAAAAGCCAAACTTGTTTACATTATTAAAATGGAAAACACTTATGGCAACAAACAACCGTTTACTGAAAAAATTCCTAGTTCTAACAGATCATCTGTAAAAGCCCAAGAAGTAGATATTCCTCTTAATAATAAAAATCCCGAATTACGGAATCCATTCATTATTCCCGGAATTAGAAATGTTAAGATTGAATCTCAACTAAACCCTAATTACAGCTTTGAAAACTTTTTAGAAGGCGATTCTAACAGATTGGCCAGAAGTGCAGGTTTAGCTGTTGCTAGTAAACCTGGAGGAACCTCTTTTAACCCTTTATTAATATTTGGCGGTGTTGGTCTTGGTAAAACACATTTAGCTCACGCCATTGGTGTAGACATCAAAGACAAATATCCAGAGAAAACCGTTCTATATATTTCTGCTGAAAAATTTACGCAACAATACATTGATTCTGTAAAGAAAAACAACAGAAATGATTTCATTCATTTTTATCAAATTATGGATGTTTTAATTATTGATGATGTGCAGTTCCTTTCAGGGAAATCTGGCACCCAAGATGTCTTCTTCCATATATTCAATCACTTACATCAAAACGGAAAACAGGTTATATTAACAAGTGACAAAGCACCTGTTGATATGCAAGATATTGAGCAACGTTTATTATCACGTTTTAAATGGGGTTTATCTGCTGAATTGCAAAATCCTGATTTTGAAACCAGAGTTTCTATTTTAAAAAACAAACTATATCGTGATGGTGTTGAAATGCCCGATGATATTATTGAATTTGTCGCAAAAAACATTAAAACCAATGTAAGAGAATTGGAAGGTGCCATTATTTCTTTAATAGCCCAGTCTTCTTTTAATAAAAAGGAAATTACCCTTGATCTTGCCAGGCAAATTGTAGAAAAATTTGTAAAAAACACCAAACGCGAAGTTTCAATAGACTACATACAAAAAGTAGTGTCTGATTATTTCCAAATGGATATTGACACCTTACAGTCAAAAACAAGAAAACGCCATATTGTCCAAGCCAGACAACTAGCCATGTTTTTTGCTAAAAAATTCACAAAAGCTTCCTTAGCCAGTATTGGTTCTCAAATAGGCAAAAGAGACCATGCAACGGTACTACATGCCTGCAAAACAGTAGATAATTTATCTTCAACCGATAAACAATTCAGAAAATACGTTGAAGATATTAGTAAAAAACTATCTGTTTAAAATTACATTGTCATGGCTAAGATTTTAATGGTTTGCTTGGGAAACATCTGTCGTTCTCCATTAGCCGAAGGTATTTTAAAATCAAAACTTCCAGAAAGTCTATTCACGATTGATTCGGCTGGAACAGCTAACTACCATGTTGGAAATTCCCCAGATAAACGTTCTATTTCTGTAGCCAAAAAATATGGTATTGACATTTCAAATTTAAAAGGAAGGCAATTCAGCGTGAAAGATTTTGAATTGTTTGACATTATTTATGTCATGGATGAATCTAACTACAGAAATGTAATGAATCTGGCCAGAAATGAACAGGATAAAAATAAAGTAACATTTATTTTGAATGAGATTTATCCAAATCAAAACTATGATGTGCCAGATCCGTATTATGGTGGTGAGCAAGGTTTTGAAAATGTGTTCAAGATGATAGATGAAGCGTGTTCAATCATTGCGGATAAACTTAAACCTTAAAACACTCGAAAATATTTAGTATTTTTAATTTCTAACAAACCATTGAAACCTATTTTATGAATTCCAACAAAGGACATCTTTACCTTATACCAACCACTTTAGGTGATAATGAGCCATTGGAAGTCTTACCCATATCCGTCAAAAAAGTCATTGAACAAATCAATGTTTATATAGTTGAAAACGAAAAGACGGCTAGACACTTTATAAAAAAAATTAGTTCAGGAAAATCACAAAGTTCTTTAAAGTTATTTCTGCTTAATAAATATACAGATGCTTCTTTAATACCTGAATTTTTAGAACCCTGCATTCATGGTATTCAGGTTGGTTTACTTTCTGAAGCGGGTTGTCCTGGTATTGCAGATCCTGGTGCTGAAGTGGTTAAAATGGCACATCAAAAAAACATTAAAGTGGTGCCATTGGTTGGACCTTCTTCCATTCTACTAGCATTGATGAGTTCTGGTATGAACGGACAAAGTTTTGCTTTTAATGGTTATTTACCCATTGAAAAAGATGATAGAAAAAGAGAATTAAAACGATTGGAACGCTTTTCCTTTGAACACAACCAAACACAAATATTTATTGAAACGCCTTACCGAAACAATAAAATGCTGGAAGACCTATGCAACACTTTAGAACCAAATACCTTAATATGTGTAGCATGTGACATTACCCTTTCTACTGAATTTATTAAAACTCAAACCGCAAACGCTTGGAAAAAAAATATGGTAGATTTACATAAGAGACCTGCCATATTTATAATTCACAAAAATTAACCTAATTTTTAGCTGTTTACTGCTTTTGCATTTTTATTTGGTTTTACAAAAGAGGTGTCATACCCAGAAAATTTCTTCAAGTAGTACTCCATAGAAGTACCATAAGCATCTGAGAAATTTTCTAATCCATAACTTCTTAAATAATTTTTAACACTTCCAGGACCAGCTAAATGAGCTGCTGCTAAAATACCGGACTCTGTAATTAAAATACCATTTATTTTTTTACCAACAAATCGTTTAATGTCTCTTCTTAAAATCCATTTGTTACGTTCTGCATTGGCAATAAAAGCACGTTCTTGAAGCTCTGGGTTATTTAAAAATTCCTCTACATCGTAAATTCCAATGAGCTTTAAAGTTTCTTTACCAAATTGATATTTCCCTAAATAGCCTAGCGTATTTACAGAAGAATAATCGCCTCTGGACTCTTTAAAAGCAAGGGCTTCTTTAAATCCTACAAATGATTTTCCTAAATAGGGAGAAAAGGTCTTGTTTGAGTTAAATAATGCTAAATCACCTGCTTTGGTTTCAGCATCATGGCTTACCGTGTAATTTAATACTAAGCCAGCTGTTGAGTATTTACTCGAATCTATCACTTTATTTGATGAAAGTGAAACATACAATAAAACTGATATTGTAAGTGATACTGTTAAATAACTTGCAATACTTTTTTTCATAATGTTTAAATTTCTTCAGCAATTTTAATTTTAAAAATGCCTGAAAATTTGAGCGTGCAAAATTAGACATTTTTTTAATAAATTCAAAATTAATCGTTTATGTGTATTTTTTAATAGTACAATAGATGAAATACACCTCCTTTTTTGCTAAATTCTAGGGTAGGAAACGGTACTTTAATGGTATTTAAAACACTCAAAATAGTTTTTAACAATGGTGAGTTTGTTTGAATACTTTTCAAATTTACATCAAAACTTAAATAGTACTGCCGATACCTTGCAGAATTTGTTAACAACTGATTGTCAATATCTTTTGTACCGCTTAACATGCCATTGGCACCATAACCAAAGGCTATATTGAGCCATTTAGGCATTTTACTATCTGTGAAAAAAGAGTGCAAGTTTAAACTTAACCAATAAGTTTGTCCATTATAGTCCTTTAATAATTGCTCTTGAAAGTTGTTACCCAGCTTATCTGGATTTTGAATAGCATAACCTGTTTGATGAAAAGAGTATTTTATGGAAATTCGTTGTTTATCCCAAAGTAACTCTTGTCCTACATGGAGGCCTGTGCCTAATCCATTGGCTAAAATATCGCCCCATGAAAAGCCCCATTCTTTTGAAAAACCATCAAACACTTCAACAGTAGTAAGAAACGCAAAGCTTAAAGCCGATCCATAGATTAACTGATTCTTTTTACCAACACCACTCCATTTTAAAACATCAGCTCCAAACCTACTAAGTTGATATGATGAAAAAACATGTCCAAATTTATCCATTTGCAACCATTCATTATTATCATTAATGGTATGAAATTTAGATTTTTCAAAATCATCATACCATAATTGATTTAACCCCAAAAGCGTTAAACCGGCAAGCGATGCTTCAGAAATAATGACCACATTTCTTCTAGACACATTTAAAGTATCACTTGGTTTTAGAAACGAATTGAGTTTACTTTGGGCAAATGTAGTGGAACCTATTAAAAAAAATAAAAATCCGTATTTGATTTGAAATCCCAAACCTATTGTCTTATACCTTGTAAAGATAAAAATCTTTGATATTCTCGAGCATTGACATTATGCTGCGACAAGGTTTTTGCAAACTTATGATACCCAAGTCTTTTAGCGTCAGCAGCAAAATAATAATAATAATGATTTTCATAATTCAAAACAGCGTCTATAGCCGATACATCTGGCATGGCAATGAGTCCTGGAGGCAATCCAGCGTATTTGTATGTGTTATAAGGTGAGTCTATGTCTTTGTGAATATTTAAAACCCGTCTTATAACTTTGTCTTTATACTGAGGTAATTGATAGGCCGCAAACTTAATGGTAGGATCTGCTTGCAATGGCATTCCAACTTTTAATCTGTTAATGTAAACACCTGCAATGGTAGGTTGCTCATCAGGTTTCTTTGACTCTTCGTAAACAATAGAAGCTAATGCAATGACTTGTGAAGGATTAAGGCCTAGAGACTCTGCCTTTTGCAAACGATTATCTGTCCAAAAGCGGTTATATTCTTTTAGCATTCTGTCTCTAAATTGCTCCGCTGAAGTATTCCAGAAAAACTCATAACTATTAGGGATGTACATGCCTAAAGCCGTATTTTTTTTAAAATTGGCTTTTCCTAAAAAACTTTCATCTAACATTGCGGTTACTAAAGATGAACTATCTGCTTCAATTTGCAACCCTATTCTACCTGCTAATTTCTCAATAGATTCTTGGTTGTTAAACGAAACTTTGATGGGCACATTATGACTTCGAATAGAATTAATAATATCGTTATTATTCATGTTCTTTTTTATAACATATCTGCCAGCTTTAACATGAGACACATATTTTTTTTGTTTGGCTAAAGCATCAAACTTATTGATGTCCTTTAATAAAGGCTTAAGTTGATTTCTTACCCCATCATAGGAAGCATTGGTTGGTATGTAAATATAAGCACTATCATTATTAAAGATTGTGTTGGGCTTAAACATAGCGTTGTACACAAAATAAGCAAAGTAAGCAGCTACCACCAGGCCTAATAAAGCAATGACTGTAAGGATTTTTTTGATATACATTTATTTATTTAATAACTGAAATAAGTATTCGTTTGTAAAATTGCCTTTCATATAATTCCAATCCTTCTTTAAACCAATTTTTTCAAATCCTTGACTGGTAAATAATTTAATACTAGCTTCATTATTCTCTGAAATATTACAATATAATTGATGCAATCCCAAATGCGTAAAACTATAGTTTATTAATAAACTCAGAGCTTCTCTACCTAAACCTAGTTGTCTGTTTTTTGATTCCTTTACTAAAATACCAACGCCTGCTCTCGAATTTTTAAAATCAAAATCAAACAAATCTATCATTCCTAAGGGTTCATCTAAATAACTTGAAATGACTAACCGCAGTTGCCTTACTTCAAAAATATCTTTGTGTGAATGTTCTAAATACTGCTTTATTAAAAACTTAGAATACGGCGTTATGGTGTTGCTAAGTTCCCAAAGCGATTCATCATTTTCAATGGTATGGATAAACTCTAAATCTTCAGGTTCTAAAGCTCGTAAATAGATGTTTTCCCCTTTTAATGTAATCATATAGTACCTTTAAAAACAAACTTTGCAGATCCGATTAACCAAACATTTTTATAAGAATTCCCTTCTTTTTTAAATGAGACTTTCAAATCTCCTCCTTTAGTTTGTAATGTTACTAGATTTTGGTTGGTTTCACCAAGATAATTCATTGCTAATGCAACTGCAGTCACGCCGGTTCCACAAGATAATGTTTCATCTTCAACACCACGCTCATAAGTTCTTACAGCAAAAGTTGCTTCCGATATTTTTTTTACAAAATTCACATTGCTACCAGCTTCATTATAAGGTTCTCCATACCTTATTTTAGAACCTTTTTTTCTAATATCAAAATCTTCAATGTGTTCTTCAAATTGAACATGATGTGGTGAACCGGTATTTAAAAATACATGGCCTTCATGTTTTTCTATGGCGTGAACATCTTGCATTTGTAGTTTAACCATATTATTTTCTACCTCGGCATGGTGAATTCCATCAACGGCTTCAAAAACCGCTTTATTAAAAACAATTCCTAAATATTTTGCAAACGCAACTAAACAACGTCCTCCATTACCACACATGGAACTTTCATTGCCATCCGCATTGTAATAAACCATTTTAAAATCTAAATCGATATGATTTTCTAGTAAAATAAGTCCATCAGCTCCTATACCAAAACGTCTGTCACACAAAAAAGCAATGTGTTTTGTATTGGTTTTATCAAATAATTCTTGACGATTATCAATCATCACAAAATCATTTCCTGTTCCTTGGTATTTATAAAATGTCTGTTGCATAGTAATGCACAAATATATAAATATAAACTGTTTTTTGGATTGTTAAATAGTCGTTAAAGTTGAAATCAACATTCAATAAATAATTAATTTTAATCGTTATTTAAAAAACTTAAACTGAAAAATTATGAAGAAGATTTTAACTTTAGTATGTGTTTCGGCATTAGGTGGCATTTTAACGTTGGGTGCATACAAACTATTTTTAGATGATAGCAACAATGCAATTTTAGCCCAAACAGAAACCAGTCCTGTATTTTTACCAACAACCAATGTTAGTGCTGTTAAGAGTATTTATAATGCACCCGATTTAACCTTAGCTGCCGAAAACAGCATTCATACCGTAGTGCATGTTAAAAACTTATCTGTAAGTTCTGGTCAAATGACTATTGAGGATTTATTTTATGGAAGACGTCCGCAACGAGCACAAATAGGTACTGGATCTGGAGTTATCATAACCGGCGATGGCTATATTATTACCAACAGCCATGTCATTGATAATTCTCAAGAACTTTCGGTTACCTTAAACAACAACAAAACCTATCCAGCAAAAATTATTGGTTCAGATTCTAAAACTGATATCGCCTTATTGAAAATTGAAGCTGATGAAGCATTACCATATGCCACTTTTGGCGATTCTGACCAAGCTAAAATTGGAGAATGGGTTTTAGCAGTAGGAAATCCGTTCAATTTAACTTCAACCGTTACTGCCGGAATTATTAGTGCAAAATCTAGAGATTTAACAGGAAGCAATACGCAGTCTTTTATACAAACAGATGCCGCTGTAAATCCAGGAAATTCTGGTGGTGCTTTAGTAAATAACAATGGGGAACTTATTGGAATTAATACTGCCATTTCATCGCAAACAGGATCTTACATAGGATATTCATTTGCAGTACCAAGTAATATTGCCAGAAAAGTAATAGAAGATATTATGGAATATGGTAATGTTCAAAACGGTATTTTAGGAATTACTGGCGGTGCTTTAAACAGTGGCATTGCTGAGAAAATAGGTGTTGAAGATACCGAAGGCGTTTTCATTGATAGTGTTGTTGAAGACTCTGGAGCAGAAAAAGCTGGCCTTAAAAATGGCGATATTATTAAAGAAATTGATAACATTAAAGTATCTAAATTTTCAGATTTAACGGGTCATTTAAGTTCAAAAAGACCAAACGATGTTGTTAATTTAACCATTATTAGAAATGGAACTCTAAAAACAATTCCAGTAACATTATATAAAAATAACACCATCACATTACCTTTAGTAGGTCAAGTAAAAAACGCAAAATCAGAAGATTTAAAGAAGTTAAAAGCTTCAAATGGTGTTAAAATTGTACAATTGGATAGCAAATATGAAAGCTATTGGAAAAATAATGGTGTTGAAGAAGGTTCCATCATTACAGCTATCAACGATATTGAAATAAAAAACATTGAGGATGCCCAAAACATTCTTAAAAAAAGATCTTCTTATGACCCATTAAGAATAGAGCTCATCAATACCAATGGCGAAAAAGAGCGCTACAATTTCAAATAATAACTGGTAAATAAATCTATTCATTTTAATCCCTTTAGGTATTTCTAAATGGTTTTTTTTTAGGTTTGATAACAAGAATGCTTACAGCCATCAAGTTAGTTGACTTGCAAAATATATTTCAAAAGTAAGACGCTTTACCTATTATTCGAAGAAAACATCCAAAGTAATAGACATGTCGTATATTAAGAAAGCCTCACTTGTTGAGGCTTTTTGTTGAAATTAAAGGTAATACTAAACATTATTTTTTAACTTCGTAAACATTAAACGTTTAACATAACCAAATTGTAACATGAATCACATGAAAACATTAGCTGCTATTGTGTTTTTTTATTTAATTGCTTTAAATTCATTTGCACAAACAACTCAAGAAGAAGAAACGCTTTCATTGGATAGTGGAACCATTAATAACCAATTTGAATATGTTATTAAAAAATCAAGTGGTTGGAAAGATGAACGCGGTCAACAATATAAGGTTACAAAGGTTAATTGGTTGTATGAATTAAAAGCTCATACGCTTGATTCGTTAAAAGCTGTTCGCAAAGATTTAATTGATACTCAAAACATCGTTACAGCACAAGCTAATGAAATATCTGAATTAAAAACCAACCTTAACAATACACAAAAAGAATTAGTTCAAACAAATACAGAAAAAAACAGCATGTCATTTTTTGGCCTACAAATGAGTAAAACGGGTTATAATGTGCTTATGTGGGCCATTATTGCCGCTCTATTAGCCTTGTTATTATTCTTTATCTATAAATTTAAAAACAGCAATAGCATAACTAAGGATGCAAAACAAGCACTTCATGAAATAGAAGAAGAGTTTGAAGAACACCGCAAAACAGCTTTAGAACGCGAACAAAAAGTAAGACGCCAATTGCAGGACGAAATCAACAAACAAAAAATATCAAAAAACAACAAGCAATAAGTTAATTACTGTTATCCATTTATTAATCCTTTTTTAGTGCCTGTTATCCTAAAAAACAAACAGCTTGAACTTTTTATAGATTTACCTCTAGAAAACTACCATTTTTCAAGATTTGATTGGACAGGAAAAATATCAAAAGTAACTTACAATAACATTGAAGTTACTAGCATTGAAAGAACTGACACTGACAAAATAAAATGTGTAGGACAAGGCTTTTATAATGAGTTTGGTATAGATTCAGCTATTGGTTTTAATGAAACCTCTCTTGGTAATTGGTTTCATAAAATTGGTATTGGTCTTTTGAAAAAAGAAGAAGATGTTTATGATTTTTCTAAGACTTGTAAAATAAAACCTTGTCTTTTTGAAGTAAATAAAAATACTGACCAAATAACAATCACTTGCATTTCTGAAAGTATTAATGGCTACAGTTATATTTTAACAAAAACCATTGAATTATTTGAAAGCAACTTTAAAATTACTTACAAATTACAAAATACGGGCACAAAAATAATTGAAACTGATGAGTATAATCATAATTTTATTGGCATTAATAATGAAGTCATAAACAGTGACTATATGTTATCATTTCCCTTTGAAATTAAACCACCCTATTTTATTGAAAGCATCAATAATGAGAAAAAGGTTGAAATAGAACCATATGCTTTTAAATTTAATAACACGCCTAAGAACCCTTTCTTTTTTAGTAATATATCTGGAAATGAAATGGTTGAAGCTACTTGGAACCTAATCAATCTAAAGCATAAAATTGGCATAAGCGAAACCGGTAGCTTTAAAACCAACAAAATAAATCTTTGGGGATGGACTCATGTTATTAGCCCGGAATTGTTTTATCATATTTACGTTACACCAAATAAAACCATTTTTTGGTCAAGAACTTATGAGTTTTATACCTTAACGTAAAACAGAACATAGCATGATACATGTTAACATTTCCTTTATCTTTGCTATCTATTTAAAACGATATGCGCATAGACATTATTACCGTTTTACCAGAACTGCTTAAAAGTCCGTTTGAAGCCTCTATCTTAAAACGTGCTATTGAGGCCAAATTAGTAGAAGTACACTTTCATAATTTACGTGATTATACAACCGATAATTACAAATCTGTTGATGACACTCAATTTGGTGGAGGCGCAGGCATGGTGATGATGATTGAACCTATAGATAAATGTATTAGTGCCTTAAAGGCTGAACGCCACTATGATGAAGTTATTTATATGACCCCAGATGGAGAAACCTTAAAACAAGGTATTGCTAACCATTTATCATTAAAAGAAAACATTATAATACTTTGCGGACATTATAAAGGTGTAGACCAACGTGTTCGCGACCATTTTATAACCAGAGAAATCTCCATTGGTGATTATGTGTTGTCTGGCGGCGAACTGGCTGCTGCAGTTCTTTGCGATGCAGTAATACGTTTAATACCAGGGGTTTTGGGTAATGAAACATCTGCCCTAACTGACTCTTTTCAAGATAATTTATTGGCGCCGCCTATTTACACCAAACCTAGAGACTATAAAGGCATGAAAGTCCCTGAGCTTTTGTTCAGCGGTAATTTCCCTAAAATTGAAAAATGGCGAGAAGAACAAGCTTATCAACGTACTAAAGAACGGCGACCAGATTTGTTGGATGAGTAATTGTTATGGATAAGCAACGAGATCCTTTGGTGCATACAAAAGAGATAGCGGAAAGCCAGATATTTCACAAGACAAAAGGGAACCTCCATAAAAATTAAAATTATTAATTGTAAATTATCAATTATTAATTATCTTTGCACCCAATTTCAGGTTAACCTCTGGCGAAAATCGTGAATGTTGTTCTGAATCAACTATTTAAATTTAAAGATATGGAATCTTTAGTGAAATTTGTACAAGACGAGTTTGTGGCAAAAAAGGATTTTCCAGAGTTTGGAGCTGGAGACACCATTACTGTTTACTACGAAATTCGAGAAGGCGAAAAAGTGCGTACTCAGTTTTTTAGAGGCGTAGTAATTCAAAGAAGAGGATCAGGATCTACTGAAACTTTTACTATTAGAAAAATGTCTGGAACTATTGGTGTTGAGCGAATCTTCCCAGTAAACTTACCAGCCTTACAAAAAATTGAAGTAAACAAAAGAGGTAAAGTACGTAGAGCACGTATTTTCTACTTTAGAGATCTTACAGGTAAAAAAGCAAGAATCAGAGAAAGAAGACACTAATAAGCGTTTTTTCTACTTTGACAAACCAATAAAAAGTCTTGAAATATTCAAGACTTTTTTTTATTAACAATTGTTGATAACTATGGTTTATAAAAAGTTGATATTTAACCCCTTACAAAATTTGTTTTTTTGAATTCTTAAATTATCTTAGCTGTAGATTTAATGCCAACGAAAGTTGATTCATTTTAAAAGTGAAAAGTATTAAGTTCTATATGAAGTAACGTTCTTTATAATTAATTGTTTTTTGAGATTTGGATGTGCCACGTGTAAGCGTGTGTGAGCAGAAAATCATGACACTGTAAAAAGTCCCAGATATGAAAGTAGCTGGCAACTAGTGCAGTTGAAAGCTTAAAAAAGTAACAGAATCGAAAGTGAATGTTGATGAATTAAGCAATGCTATAAGTTAACCCAACGTGAAAACGAAAGGAAGAGTTAAAGCATCAAAAAAAACAGTTAAAACTGAAACATTTTTGTAATAGGTCAATGCATATTGAAAATTACATCAAAAAATGTTTCATTGAAATAACAATACTTGAATTGAAAAGATTTAAATGAAAGTTTAAGTTGATTTAGCAGAAATGTTAAATAGATTATGTAAGGTTATTTCAAAGAAAGCCATGTCAAAGTAGATTAAGTTCTATAGTGATATGGCTTTTGTTTTTTTATAAAATAACAAAAATGTTATATCTAAGATTGGATCGGATCATGACCAATTGTTGTGTTTATGCAAAAATGGTAGTTAATCTATAAAGGAAGAATTCGGCATTCTTCACGCCTCTCAACTGTCTCTAAACGCTTTTATTTTGGCATTGAAAGATTCCCAGCAGAAGCATTGGTGCTTCTATTAATAAAATAGTTCAGGATGGACTTATAATTGAGTGTTATGGTGTTGTCTTAATCACAACAATGAAATAATTGTTAAAAACAAAAAACCCTCCATATCACTATGGAGGGTTTCCAAAAAAGGCAACGACCT
>PFKE01000103.1 GCA_002784145.1 Flavobacteriaceae bacterium CG_4_10_14_3_um_filter_33_47
AGAAAAAAATCCAGATTGAATACTCGGGTTTTTTAACCTTTAATGAAGCCGAATATCCGGGGGCTAAAATCTTAACCAGGGATGATTCTCAACAAATACACATTACTCATGAAAGCATCAATATGTGGTGCGATAAAGCCTACTATTACACCAAGGAGAATTTTATTGAAGCCTACGGTCAAGTAAAAATGATTCAGGGAGATACCATCAATATGACCTCTAAATATGTAGAATATAGCGGTATCACGAAATTAGCATTTGCTAGTGGCGACGTGGTTTTAAAAGACCCAAATTCAACCATAACCACAGATACTTTATATTTTGACAGGGAAAAACAACAAGCCTTTTATAGAAATGGCGGCACCGTGGTTAAAGACACTTCGGGCACCATTACCAGTAAAATAGGCCTCTACTACATGAATCTTAAAAAGTATCAGTTTGTAACCGATGTAGTTTTGGTAAATCCTGATGCTACCATTAAATCCAATTATTTCGATTTTTATTCAGATACCGGACAAGCTTATTTATTTGGACCATCAACCATAACCACAAAAGAAAGTGAAACCTATTGCGAAAAAGGCTATTATGATACCAAAACCAAAATTGGTTACGCCATGAAACACGCCAAAATAAATTATGATAACAGAATTATTGAAGGCGATAGCTTATATTTTGACAATAACCAAAATTTTGCCTCGGCAACCAATAACATAAAAGTAACAGACACTTTAAACCATAGCATTGTAAAAGGACATTATGCCGAAGTATTTAAAGAGAAAGATTCTGTATTCATCACAAAACGAGCCCTTGCCATTACGGTTCAGGAAAACGATTCCATTTATATGCACGCCGATACTTTGATGGTAACCGGAAAACCCGAAAAAAGAATTACCCGTGCTTTTAGAAATGTACGCCTTTATAAATCGGATATGAGTGGTAAGGCAGATTCCGTACATGTGAATCATGAAAAAGGATTAACACAGCTTATCAATATTTCGAAACTTTCTAATACAGATGCCTTTGCCACGAAACGCCGACCTATTTTATGGAATATTGGCAACCAAATGACGGGCGATACCATTCACCTTCTTTCAAACCCTGAAACCGAAAAACTAGATTCACTTCTCGTTTTTAAAAATGCGTTTTTAATCAGTCAAGATACTCTTAAAGCAGGATTTAATCAAATTTCTGGACAACGATTGGTCGGGTTGTTTAACGAGGAAAATAATTTAAAAACAGTAGATATTATTAAAAATGCCGAATCTATCTACTATTTTAGAAATGATTTAAACGAACTGGTTGGTATTGACAAAGCAAAATCTGGAAGTATAAAAATATTTTTAGATAAAAAAACCATTGAAGAAGTTAAAAAAATAAACCAAATTGATGGAAAGATCTATCCAGAATCTGAATTTCCCAACAAAGAAAAATTATTAAAAGGCTTTGATTGGCGCGAAGAAGAACGCTTAACCAGTATTGAGGACTTATTTAAAGATGACCCTCCTCTTGTCTTACCAATCCTTAAAGGTTTGGATGATTATGTACCTCAAGAAGAATTTTTTGATGCCGCTATGCTAGACAGGATAGAAAAAGCAGATAAACAATCCAATACAACCAACAAGCAAGAATCAAAAGCCTCAAGGAACTTACCTCAAAACATCAAGTATAAAAGTAAGTTACCTGTTAATAAAAATAGCCTGATTAAGCCTGAAAAATAAAAAGTTTTATGAAGTCTAACTTCTTCAAATATCAAGCGCAAACAACACCACATCCGCTAGCTATGGAAGTTTCGCATGCTCAGGGGTCTTACATATATGATACCCATCAAAAGGCCTATTTAGATTTTGTAGCAGGTGTTTCTGCAACGCCTTTAGGGCACAATCATCCAAAAGTGATTCAAGCTATCAAAGAACAATTAGACAAATACCTACACGTTATGGTGTATGGAGAATATATCCAGAAACCAGCTGTTGAACTCACAAAACTGTTAGCAGAAAACCTACCTTATCCATTACAAACCACCTATTTAACGAACTCAGGAACCGAGGCTATTGAAGGTGCCTTAAAATTAGCCAAACGCGCCACAGGACGTAGTGAAATAATTGCTGCAAAACATGCATATCATGGAAATACCATGGGTTCTATGAGTGTTATGGGCTTTGAAGAACGCAAACAAGCTTTTAGACCTTTATTACCCAATGTTAGATTTATTACATTTAATAATGACGACGATTTAAATCTAATCACAACTAAAACGGCTTGTGTTATCTTGGAAACCATTCAAGGTGGCGCAGGTTTTATCGAGCCAAAAAATAATTATTTAACCAAAGTAAGAGCACAATGTGATGCTGTTGGTGCGCTTCTGATTTTGGATGAAATACAACCCGGTATAGGAAGAACCGGTAAACTTTTTGGTTTTGAACATTATCATTGTGTTCCTGATATTTTGGTAACTGGTAAAGGTCTTGGTGGAGGCATGCCTATTGGTGCCTTTACGTCGTCTAAAAAACTAATGGATTTACTCCAAAATAAACCTAAATTAGGCCATATAACCACCTTTGGCGGTCACCCAGTAATTGCCGCTTCTGCCCTAGCGACTTTAACCGAAATTCTTGAGAGTGATTTAATGCCAAGTGCTTTAGAAAAAGAGAAGCTTTTCAGGCAATTATTGGTACATCCATTTATAAAGGAAATACGTGGAAAAGGTTTAATGTTAGCGCTAATCATGACATCAGAAGAGGTTTCAAATAACTTAATTCTTCGATGCCAGGATGAAGGTCTCATTCTTTTTTGGTTGCTATTTGAACCAAAAGCCGTTAGAATTACGCCTCCTTTAACCATTTCAGAAGAAGAAATTGTTAAAGGATGCGCCATTATCATCAAAATATTGAATTCATTTCAGTAAACTGATTAAATCCTAACTTATTAATTATCAATTATTAAACAAACTTTATATCTATTATAAGTTTATATGTTCATTACTTTGTTAAAAACATTTAACTCATCTTTATTGAAAAAACATTTAGAACCTTAAATTTATTGATGTAGAATCATACAAACTTGCTTATGGAGTACAGCGCTAATGATAATGATAGTTTTCCGCTTTTAAAATTCGAATCCATGCTTAAAACAAACCATGTTTTGTTTTTCGATTCGGAAGAGTTTGAAAATATTATACATCATTACTTGAATCAAGGTAAAATGTCCTTAGCAAAAAAAGCGATAAAGTTGGGATTGGATCAGCATCCAACATCAACCAACTTAAAGCTCTTTAAAGTTGAAGTATTTGTCTTTGAAAACAAGTTAGTTCAAGCCGATGCCTTATTGAATGAATTGTACCGTCTTGAACCATTGAATGAAGAAATTTATATTCAAAAAGCCAATATTCTATCAAAAAAAGACGAACATTTACAAGCTATTGATGTTCTAAAAAAAGCCTTAGAACTCACGGATGATGTCGTGGATATTTATTCGCTTATTGGAATGGAATACTTATTTCTGGACCATTTTGAAGAAGCTAAAACCTATTTTATAAAATGTCTTGAAGAAGATATTGAGGATTATTCGGCACTTTACAATGTTATTTACTGTTTTGATTTTCTTGAGCAAAATCAAGAAGCCATAGCCTATTTAAATTCATTTTTAGACGACAATCCTTATTGTGAAGTTGCATGGCATCAATTAGGTAAGCAATATTATGACTTAAAAGACTATAAAAAAGCCTTATCTGCCTTCGATTTTGCTATCATTTCTGATGATACATTCGTAGGAGCATACTTAGAAAAAGGAAAAGTTCTTGAAAAATTAAAGCGTTTTGAAGAGGCTATTGAATTTTACAGTTTCACTTTAAAACTGGATGACCCAACCTCTTTTGCATTATTACGGATTGGGAATTGCTATGAAAAATTAAAGCAAGATGATTTAGCCGTTCAATATTATTATAAAACCGTACATGAAGATCCTTTATTAGACAAAGGATGGATTGCCATTACAAGGTTTTACAACAGAAAAAGAAACTATCAAAAAGCATTATATTACATCAATAAAGCCATTAATATTGATAGTGAAAATGTTATTTATTGGAAATTATATTCACAAATAAATCTAAAGTTAAAATTATATGAAGAAGCCGAACGTGGCTTTAAAAAAACCTTGGAATTAGGAAATTACGAATTAAACACTTGGTTATCCCGGGGTGATTTATTGATAAAACTTGGCGAGCCCGAAGCTGCCATTTATAATTTTGAACAAGCTGTAGAATTTTATCCCGAAAATGCTGAAATTGAATACCGTCTAGCTGGTTTGTTCTTTTCTTTAAATGAAACAGATAAAGGATCTTTTCATTTAAAAAATGGTTTAAAAAATAATCCCGACTATCTTTTTATAATTGATGAACTTTTCCCTGAAATTTATAACAAAATTCAAGTTAAAAACATCCTAAAAACAAAATCTTAAGCATTAGCTCTATAAAAAATTTGTATACCTTTGGATTAAACAATAAAGACGCTGTATGCAAAGAGGATTTAAAGAGTATTTAATTATTTCGCTTAAGGGTTTGGCCATGGGCGCAGCAGATGCTGTTCCTGGTGTTTCTGGTGGCACCATTGCCTTTATTTCTGGAATTTATGAAGAGTTAATTTCTACTATAAGCAATATAAACCCTTCACTATTTAAAACGCTCTTAACCAAAGGTTTTAAAGAATTCTGGAAACAATTAAATGGTAATTTTATACTCGCCCTGGTATCTGGCATTATTATAAGTTTTATTTCTTTTATGAGACTTGCCAAATATTTAATTGAAAATGAACCTGTTTTAATCTGGTCCTTCTTTTTCGGACTCATTATTGCCAGTATTTACTTTGTTGGAAGACAAATCTCCACTTGGAATTTACAGGTTTTTTTAGGATTAACCTTTGGCGCAGTGGTTGCATATTTTATCTCAACATTACCATCCATGGCAACTAATGAAAGTAATGTCTTTTTATTTTTTGCTGGTTCTTTAGCGATTTGCGCCATGATTTTACCCGGAATTTCGGGATCATTTATTCTTGTAGTTTTAGGGGCTTATAAAACTTTAAGTGATGCCATTCATGATTTCGACATTAAAAAACTGCTGATTTTTACATCAGGTGCTGTTATAGGACTTCTTAGTTTTAGTCATTTATTAAAGTGGCTTTTTAAGCATTACCATAACCTTACCATGGCTATTCTTACAGGATTTATATTTGGGTCTTTAAATAAAGTTTGGCCTTGGAAAGAAACTTTAACTTGGCACACAAATTCCAAGGGTCTTAAAACGCCTCTTGTTGAAAAAAGTATTTTGCCATTTTCATATCAAGGAGATAACCATCTTTTTACCGCCATTTTATTAATGATTCTTGGCTTTCTAACCATTCTATTTCTGGAAAAAATAGGTTCTAAACAAAACTAATGGAAAGTACAAGAACACTCAGAGACAAAATATTCCTTGTTTTAAAAGGATTAGGTATGGGAGCCGCTAATAAAGTTCCTGGTGTTTCTGGTGGTGTGGTAGCTTTTGTTGCCGGATTTTATGAAGAGTTTATTTATTCCTTGAGAAAAGTAAACGGAAAAGCCTTTAAACTGCTCATTAATGGCCGTTTTAATAGCTTCTACAACTACATTAATGGTAAGTTTTTAAGCTTGCTGTTTTTTGGAATGATCGTCAGCTATTTTAGTGTTTCTAAAGTTTTAGATTATCTAATAAAACACTATGAACTCTATGTGTGGAGCGTTTTCTTTGGAATGATTATTGGTTCTATTTATTACATTAATAAAGACTTTAAAGACTGGAACTATAAAACTTACATGACATTATTTGTAGGAATTAGCTTAGGTGTTGGAATTAGCTTTTTAAGTCCGGCAAAAGAGAATGATAATTTATGGTTTGTGTTTTTTTGTGGCATTATAAGTGTGTCTGGAATGACGCTTCCCGGATTTTCAGGCTCTTTTATTCTCATTCTTTTAGGCAATTATGTGCTGCTTTTAGTGGAATCTGTAAATGCCTTGTATGATACATTTTTCGATTTAATTAAAGGCGATTTTAGTTTTTTCCAAAATGCAGTACGTACAAGAATGTTAAAAGTGTTGGCCGTTTTCACCTTAGGCTCCATAACAGGATTGGTCACGTTTTCAAATGTATTAAGCTATATTTTAAAACATTATAAAAGCATAACCATCTCAGCCATTATTGGTTTTATTATTGGCTCGCTTGGTGTTGTTTGGCCATGGAAAAAAACAATTTTTAAACTTAATGAACAAGGTGAATTCCTTTTTGATTCTACCGGCACCAAAGTTGTAGAAAATTACAGAAGATATCTTCCAGAATTAAATATGGAAACATATTACGCAATCATTTTTATCTTTGTTGGAATTGCTATTGTACTTGCACTTGAAATATATGGACAAAAAACAGGAAAAAGAAAAGCATAAACTTGGTTTAATAGGCAGAAACATCTCATATTCATTTTCTAAATTATTTTTCACTAATAAATTTAAAAAGGAACATATAGATCATGTTTCTTATGAAAACTTTGATATTGAATCGATAGACTTGCTACCTTCAATCTTAGAAAACACGCCTAATTTAAGAGGATTTAACGTTACCATTCCTTATAAAGAAGTCATTATTCCGTATTTAGATAAATTAAATAAAAAAGCCGCAGACATTGGAGCTATTAACACAGTAAAAATTACCAAAAAAAATAAGCTGGTTGGTTATAATACCGATTGTTATGGCTTTAAAAATTCAATAAAAAAGCACCTTAAACCACATCACAAAAAAGCGTTGATTTTAGGAACCGGTGGCGCCAGCAAAGCTATTGTTTACAGCTTAAAAGAATTAAACATAGACTATCATTATGTTTCAAGACACCTAAAAAAAGGCGTCGATTATACCTATGAAACTTTAACCAATGAGGTTATTAAACAACATCAAATTATCATAAACTGCACCCCAATTGGCACCTTTCCTAATGTAGAAGATTGCCCGAACATTCCATTTAATGCGGTAAATGAAACGCACATTTTATATGATTTAATCTATAATCCTGAAGAAACTACGTTTTTAAAATTAGGTAAAGAGCAAGGCGCAAAAACCATTAATGGTTTAAAAATGCTAAAGCTTCAAGCAAAAAAAGCTTGGTCTATATGGAATTTAGAATAAAAACGGCTATTTAAATATTAAAATCACCTCTCCTTTTTGTAATTACTGTAGTTGTTACTATATTTAAACAATTAAGTAATAATACTGAACCTAAACATTTATAAAATGTCTGAGCTAGAAAACCTGCAAGAAGCAGATGGAAACCAAGAAATTAAGCCTAAAAAAATCAAGTCTAAAGAAAAATCTGCTGAAGATACTGCTGCGGAACCTAATCACGTTGAATCTACACCAGAATCCAATACTCAAGAAGTTGATGCATTAGACCAGTCAACGCATCAATCCAAAGAAGATTTAAAGGAAACTGAAGCATCAAAAGTAATTGAAGAACCAAAAGAAACAGAAAGCACAAAACCTGTTTTGGATGAACAGGATGACCTCTTAAATGAAATCGATGAATCCAATGCTGAAGATGCCGAAGACGATGGCAACAAAGAAAGACATATTATAGAAGTAAAGGATTACGATACCATGTCGTTAGAAGCCTTGACCGCGGAGCTTGAAAAATTGGTTAAAAGCGAAAAAGTTCAAGCCATTAAAAATCATGTTGAGGAAATAAACAATGAATTTAAAACAAAATTTCAATCGTTACTAGACGAAAAAAAGGAAGAATTTTTATCGGATGGCGGTAACGAAATAGACTTCTATTATTCAAGTCCTATACAAAATCGCTTTAAAACCACTTACAAGGCGTATAAAAATAAACTCTATGAACATTACAAGAGCTTAGAGCAAAACTTAAAACAAAACTTAGAAGACAAACTTGACATTATTGAAGAGTTAAAAGGACTCATTAATGTTGAAGAAAATATAAACACTACCTATAAACATTTCAAGGAATTACAAGAACGATGGCGAAACACAGGACCAATTCCTAGAGATAAATACAACAATGCCTGGAATAGTTATCACCACCATGTAGAAATGTTTTACGACTTTTTGCACCTTAACAGAGAGCTTAGAGATTTAGACTTCAAGCATAATTTAGAAAAGAAGTTAATGATTATTGAACGTGCAGAAGAATTATCAAAAGATAATGATGCGCTGCATTCATTTAGAGAACTTCAAGAACTCCATAAAATGTGGAAAGAAGAATTAGGTCCGGTTGCAAGAGAACAAAGAGAAGATATTTGGAACCGGTTTAAAAACGCCACAAAAATAATCAATGAAAAGCGTCAAAAATTTTACCAAGAAATTGATAAAGTTTACGAAAAGAATCTCGAGAAAAAACAAGACATCATTCAAGCCATTCAAGCCATAAGCACAGAAGATATTACCTCACACAGTATTTGGCAAAAGAAAATAAAAGATATCGATGCCCTTAGAGAGTCTTTCTTTAATGCAGGAAAAGTTCCTGTTAAAGTTAATGAAGAAACTTGGGCGCATTTTAAAGATGCTGTAAGAGCTTTTAACAAAAGAAAAAATTTATTTTATAAAGGATTAAAAAAAGAACAGTATAAAAATCTTCAAAAAAAATTAGAACTCATAAAAATTGCTGAAGACAACAAAAACAACGAAGATATTCCTACAACCATGGCACTCATGAAAAAAATTCAGAGTGATTGGAAAAAGATTGGCCACGTTCCAAGAAAAGATAGCGATAAAATATGGAAACAATTTAAATCGGCCTGTAATTTCTTCTTTGACAAACTTCACGCTTCTAAAAACGCAGCAAACAATCTTGAAGCTGAGGCCTACACAAAAAAAATGACGCTTTTAGATTCCATGAAGAACTTAACATTGACTCATGATAAAGAAAAAGATTTAGAAATTATTAAAAATACCATTACCCAATGGAAAGAAATAGGTCGAGTTCCAAACGATAAACGCTTTATTGAAGGCAAATTCAATAAAAACTTAGATGAACTGTTTTCAAAACTGAAAATGGATAAAAATGACATTGAACTTATTAAGTTTGAGAACAAGCTAGAAGTTCTTAGTAATGATGATGATAATAGAAATCTTGATAACGAAAGAGCTTTTATTCGTAAGAAAATTGATGAGCTTAAAAGCCAGATTAATCAATTAGAAAATAATCTGCAGTTTTTCACCAATGTTGATGATGATAATCCTTTAGTAAAAGAAGTTCATAAAAATATTAAAGGCCATAAAGATTCTTTAAAGCTTTGGAAGACAAAACTCAGTAAAATCAAAGAGCTTTACTAACCCACTATAAATCTACTTTTTATTGTGTATGACCTATAAAT
Organism: Flavobacteriaceae bacterium CG_4_10_14_3_um_filter_33_47; assembly: GCA_002784145.1. GTDB lineage: Bacteria > Bacteroidota > Bacteroidia > Flavobacteriales > Flavobacteriaceae > Yeosuana. The sequence continues at coordinate 9,388 of PFKE01000103.1, forward strand.
TAATTTGTAGTGACATTGATGGTACTTTGCTTAATAAAGACAAAGAATTATCAACAGCCACAATTAGAGAAATTAAACGTTTATCACATATTCCGTTTGTTTTAATTTCGTCAAGAATGCCAAAAGCCATGAGGCATTTGCAACACGAACTAGGAAATACAGATGCGCCCATTATTGCCTATAATGGTGGTTTAATATTGCATAAAAATAAAACCATTCAATCAACGGTCATTGATCTTTCAATTTTAGAATCTATTATTAATCATTGCAAAAATACTTCCATTCATATTAGTTTATACCATCATGACGAATGGTTCGTGCCTTCTCTGGATTATTGGGCAAACAGAGAAATTAATAATACCAAAGTACATCCTGAAAAAAAATCTTATAAAAATGTTTTAGAAACTTGGAAACGAGAAAAAAAAGGCGCTCATAAAATTATGTGTATGGGCGAAGAACATGAGATTGATTTTTTATATCATACTTTAGAAAAAGAACATGATGAGGATATTATCTTATATAGGTCTAAATCAACATATATTGAAATTTCACATCGTTCTATTTCAAAAAAAACAGCTATTGAAACCTTGATAAATTATAGTTACCCAAATATTGCCATGCAGGAAGTTATTGCTTTTGGAGATAACTATAATGATATAGAAATGCTTAAAGCCGTTGGTTTAGGCGTTGCTGTTGAAAATGCTAATGAAGAGGTTTTGAAAATAGCAAAAAGAGTTACCGATACCAATAAAAATGATGGCGTTGCTAAAATTTTAAGTGAACTTTCCTAATATTATATTATCTAACCAAGCTAAAATGGCCACGAAATGTTCTAACATTTCCTGAAGTTTCGATAAGTTGGGCAACAAACCAATAATCATCGCCTATTAATTGTTGCCCATTAAAAGTACCATCCCAAAATCCGTTTTTTGCATTTATTTGCTTAATTAACTTACCATAACGATCAAACACACTAACTATGGAAGCGTTTGTAAAATCATTTCCTAAGCCTTTAACGTGCCAAGTATCATTATTTCCATCATTGTTTGGCGTAAAAAATTTAGGAAACCCAAGTATAAAAATATCCAATGTTGCTATACCACATAAGTTTTTGTCATTAACATAAATGATATGGGCACCAGCTCCTACTCTATCAAAATATGGTTGATCTTGATAAGGGCCATTGATATTATCTAGGGCAAATTCATAATCTCCAATACCCAAATTATTATTGTCATTGTTGATGGTAATACTGTTATTATCTGATAACTCAACAATGATAATATCTTCTGAAGTTATATTGGCTATAGCAGATTCAACGACCGGAAAAGATACTGGAAAAGATTCACACCCAAAATTCGAGGTTGCTAACACCGTATAATTGCCACCAGAGACCACAGTAGCATAAGGCAAAACACTTACAATTTGTCCGTTTTCATCCATCCATTCATATGTATAATTCCCTTTAGGATTAAACGTTGTTAAAGTAATAGGATTGTTATCCAAACAATAAATAGCAGAATTATCCACTTCAAACTCTGGTCGTGGATGTACTGTTAACAACACATGAGGTCCAAGCCCAAAACATTCCCCATTATCATCACTTTCAACTCTTACATACAATACTTGAGAAAAAGCAGTTTCATTGACATATGAAGTTTGATTTAAAATTTCATTTTGTTCTAATTGCGCATCATTCAAATTTCTAAAATAATGAACACTTAAATTTTGTCCTGTCGGAAAATTTGATAGAAGTGATGTAGAAGCATTACTTAAATTAAATTCACGAAATCCGTCAATAACTGTATCATCATCACAGTTTTCTAATTCTTGAAGATATCCTTGAGGAAAAGACGTTGTAGAGACCTGTAAATTAACCGTGCAAATTCTATAGCAAGCATTTTCATTTTCTACACGAGCATAAACCGTATTTCCGTTAGTATTGTTGTAAAGCGAAGCATCTAAAGCATTCAATCCAGCATTCGCATCATTCCATGTGGCATAATACGAAAAGGTTAAACCAGCAGAGTTATTAAAAGATATAACATCATTGGCTTCATTTAAATTATAATTGGTAAACCCATCGGGAACACCATCTTCGTCACAATTTTTAAAAATAATATTGGGTTGAATGACGGGCAATTCATTGACAATAATATTAAAAGAAGCCTCTGTAAAACACGTTGTATTTAAGTTATTTTCAATTCTAACATACATGGTTTGTGAAAATTGAACCGTGTTGGTAAATGCTGTTGGCGTAATGATTGGGTTAGTAAAAGCTGCATCTGTAAAATAGGAAAATGTGAAATCTGAAGCGGACTTTCCATTAAGCAAAACAGACTCGTTAAGGGTTAAATCAAACGATACAAATCCATTGGTATCGTCTCCATCCATATTGGTATCACATAACTCTAAATTAGGAATATTGGATTGATTGGGTATTATAACCGTTTCGAAAACAGTAACAGCTACCGGTAATCGTGCAGAACTTTCGCAGGTATTTACAGTTTGAGAAGCATAATAAGTTGTAGAAATTAATGGTTCCGTTTCATTTAAAGCGGTTCCTCCAATGCTAGACGCATACCACAGAATATTGGTTCCAGTTATTGTTAAATCGGCAAACGTAGCATTTTCAATATCACAAAAAGTTTGTATTGCAGGAGCTGTTGGTAAAGGTGTTTTTTGCACATTAAGCGTTACTGCTGTTCTTGTTTGCGTGGTGCAGCCATTAAGTGTGGCATCCACATAATAGGTTGTGGTATTGTTTAAGCTAGGCGTCGTAAAAGTGTTTCCAGTATGCAATGAAATTCCTCCTGTTGGCGTATCATACCAATTTATATTGCCAGCCGAGGCTGTAGCAGATAAATTCCCCGAACCAAAATCGCATACTAAAGCGTTTACCGTGGACGTTATGGTTGGTATGGAATTAATGGTAGCAACAACTTGCGTTCTTACGCCAGTTAAGCAACCATTTTCTGATGCTAATGCGTAATATGTGGTGGTTGTATTTATAACAGGAGTCGTTAACTGATTTCCACTTCCTATAAGATTTCCTCCTGTTGCAGCATCAAACCATAAAATAGTAGCGGTTGGCGTTGTAGCAAAAGCTTCTAAAATAACACTTCCAGCTCCACAACTTGAATTAGCGATAGTAGTAGCCATTTTAGTAACATAAATTTGTGTACTGGCAGAAATATTTAAAATTGGATCTCCAGGAGTACCACCATATTCAACGATATAACCTTTAGGCTGATAATCACCACTGGTTCCTCCAGTATTGGATAAATCATTCCAAGAACCTGGAATACCAACCCCAGGAGCCGTAACATGGGCATAATCTTCATCGCCGGATTGATTGGGTTCACCGGTATTCCAAAAAGCAAAATTTGGGGTCGTTCCATTAATGCCACCATTCCAAAAAGTGGTTCCAGCCTCTGGTCCAGTCATCCATTTCCAAACACCTTCTGTTTGTTCATCACTACCACCAATCCATCCGGCACCAGCAGCCTGCTCGCCAGATAATTGAGCTTCTTCTATAGAGGTTATGGTTGCTAAATAGCCTTTTAAACCAAAATAAGTCCTAACTTCTGCTGCGGCTCGTGCGCTAGTCCATGTAATTGACAAGCTAGGCACATATTCATAATAATGCCCTGTTTGCGGTAAAAAATTAACATCGCCAATGGTAAAAGAAAAAAACTTATCTGATGGGTTTGTACTTGTGCTTTGAAAAACCACTTCTTTTACGGCTGCTATAGCATCAACATAACTTACCAATGCAGTACCATTTCCTCTTAATGTTAGCTTCCCTTCTAAAACGCTCCATGTATCTGTAACATTGGGATGGGTCCCTGTTAAAATCAATCTATCTGAACTAGCGTCATAACCTGTTGAAATTTGAACATGAACAGCCTCTATGGCTGAATCATCTGAATCAAATATATTAAAATCTGTAACGACATTAATTTGTGATAACGGACAATACACTTGATTTCCAGTTGCTGTTAAAACAGGAGGATCGTTACTTGTTTGCGACCAAGAACAATGGACAACCAGCAAAAAAAACGTGAAATATAATCGATAAAAATAGGTGTTGTTAAGCATAGAATGTATTGAAATACCGTTTACTTTGATAAAAATTAGATTTTAAAGTTTAGCGCGCAAGTTAATTTGAGCATCTATCAAAAATAATCGTTTAAATATGAATAAAGCATTGTTTTAATTTTGTTTGTACAATATAACTTGAAAATCTCAGATTTTTTAATTCCTTATTTTAGCAAGCGCTTCGCTTCTTCCCCGTTTGGAATTTGAAAATCTGTGATTTTCCAATTCCTTATTTTGGCAATCGCTTTGCTTCTTCCCTGTTTGTAATTTGAAAATCTGTGATTTTCCAATTCCTTATTTTGGCAATCGCTTTGCTTCTTCCCAAAATACATCCATTTCAGCCAAGGACATATCTTTAAGTGGCTTGTTGATGACTTTAGCTTTTTCTTCAAGGTACTGAAACCGTTTTAAAAACTTTTTATTGGTGCGCTCCAAGGCATTTTCGGGGTTTATTTTTAAAAATCGGGCATAGTTTACCATAGAAAACAACACGTCACCAAACTCACTTTCCATTGCATCTACATTGCCATTTTTTACTTCTTCTTTAAATTCGGCTAGTTCTTCTTCAACCTTTTCCCAAACTTGGTTGGGTTCTTCCCAATCAAAACCTACGCCTGCTACTTTTTCTTGTATCCTGTTAGCTTTTACCAATGCCGGCAAACTGTTGGGTACACCTTCCAAAACACTTTTCTTGCCTTCTTTGAGTTTTAAATTTTCCCAATTTCGTTTGACGTCCTCTTCATTTTCAACTTTTACATCACCATAAATATGTGGATGTCTGTTTATTAATTTTTCGCAAATGCTATTACATACATCAGCAATATCAAAATCATTGGTTTCGCTTCCAATTTTTGCATAAAACACAATGTGCAGCAACACATCTCCCAATTCTTTTTTAACTTCTTCCAAATCATTGTCTAAAATAGCGTCTCCTAACTCATAGGTTTCTTCAATAGTTAAATGACGAAGAGATTCCATAGTTTGTTTTTTATCCCACGGACATTGCGCACGCAACTCATCCATAATGGTCAATAATCTATCGAAAGATTTTAACTGATTTGCTCTTGAATTCATTGAAAGTATTTTGGTAAAAATACAATTATATATGATTATTGTTAATGGCTTAAATCAAAAAATCCAGCAAAAAAGCTGGATTTTTCTAATTTATACCATCATAAAACTTATGATGCATTTTGCTTTTTAATTAAGTTTAAAGCAGAACCTGCGTTATACCATTCAATTTGCGCACTGTTATATGTGTGATTTAATTTAATCACGTCCTTACTTCCGTCAGCATGAACCACCTCTAAGCTTAATGTCTTATCTGGTGAAAACTGGTTTAAATCCAAAAAGTTGAAGGTATCGTCTTCTTGAATTAAATCATAATCTGCTTCATTGGCAAAAGTTAAGCCCAACATCCCTTGTTTTTTAAGGTTGGTTTCATGAATACGAGCAAACGATTTTACTATAACCGCAGCAACCCCTAAAAATCTAGGTTGCATGGCGGCATGTTCTCTTGAAGACCCTTCACCATAATTATGATCGCCAACCACCACGGTTTTAATGTCTTTGGCTTTGTATTGACGTTGTACATCTGGCACACCACCATACTCGCCCGTTAATTGGTTTTTTACAAAGTTTGTTTTTTGGTTAAACGCGTTTACTGCACCAATTAAGGTGTTGTTAGCAATGTTATCTAAATGTCCTCTAAAACGCAACCAAGGTCCTGCCATGGAAATATGGTCGGTGGTACATTTTCCAAAGGCTTTAATTAATAATTTAGCACCTGTAATGGCATTTCCAATAGGCTCAAAAGGCTCTAGTAATTGTAAGCGTTCTGAATCTTGAGCAACTTTAACTTGCACATGGCTACCATCGGCTTCAGGAGCTAAATACCCATTGTCCTTCACTTCAAAACCTTTTGGAGGCAATTCCCATCCTGTTGGTTCATCAAACATTACTTCTTGACCGTTCTCATTGATTAACTTATCTGTCATTGGATTGAAATCCAAACGTCCCGCAATAGCAATGGCTGCTGTAATTTCAGGCGATGCCACAAAGGCATGTGTATTTGGATTTCCGTCGGCTCGCTTTGCAAAGTTCCTGTTGAATGAATGGACAATACTGTTTTTAGGCGCATTTTTAGGGTCGCTGTAACGTGCCCATTGACCAATACATGGACCACACGCATTGGTAAATATTTTAGCATCCAGTTTTTCAAATACTTGAAGAATGCCATCTCTTTCAGCAGTGTATCTAACTTGCTCTGAACCTGGATTAATACCCAATTCCGATTTCATTTTTATGCCTTTATCCAAAGCTTGTTGTGCAATGGACGAAGCACGAGATAAATCTTCGTAAGACGAATTGGTACAAGAGCCAATTAAGCCCCATTCTACAGCCATTGGCCAATCGTTAGCTTTGGCTTTTTCAGTCATTTCACTTCCTACGGTAGTGGATAAATCTGGAGTAAATGGGCCGTTTAAAAGTGGTCCTAATTCCGATAGATTAATATCAATGACTTGATCGAAATAGTTTTCTGGGTTTGCATACACTTCTGCATCGGCAGTTAAATACTCTTTTATATGGTTTGCAGCATCGGCAACATCGGCCCTATCGGTAGAACGCAAATAACGCTCCATAGATTCATCATATCCAAATGTTGAAGTGGTAGCGCCTATTTCAGCACCCATATTGCAAATCGTCCCCTTTCCTGTACAAGACATTGAGGTTGCTCCTGGTCCAAAATATTCAACAATAGCGCCAGTTCCACCTTTTACTGTTAAGATTTCAGCTACTTTTAAAATCACATCTTTAGGGGCTGTCCAACCCGACAATTTACCAGTTAATCTAACACCAATTAATTTGGGGAATTTCAATTCCCAAGCCATACCGGCCATAACATCTACCGCATCGGCTCCACCAACACCAATAGCAATCATTCCCAAACCACCTGCATTTACAGTGTGTGAATCAGTACCAATCATCATACCTCCAGGAAAGGCGTAGTTTTCTAAAACCACTTGATGAATAATCCCAGCACCTGGTTTCCAGAAACCAATGCCGTATTTATTAGAAACAGATTCTAAGAAATTAAAAACTTCACTACTTACAGAATTGGCATGTTTTAAATCGGCACTGGCACCGTCTTTGGCTTGAATTAAATGGTCGCAATGCACCGTTGTTGGCACTGCCACTTTAGACTTTCCGGCTTGCATAAATTGCAATAAAGCCATTTGTGCTGTGGCATCTTGACAGGCAATGCGGTCTGGGGCAAAATCTACATAATCCTGACCTCTTTTAAAAGCCTCTGTTGGATTTCCATCCCAAAGATGAGAATATAAAATCTTTTCAGACAGTGTTAATGGTTTACCTACAATATTACGTGCTTTATCAACGCGTTCAGCCATTTTGGTGTATACACCCTTAATCATATCGATGTCAAATGCCATGTTTTATTTTATTTTAATTTGTGTTTATAAAAAGTACTGCAAAATACGAAATTAATACAAAGATTTAAAAATAATCCTTGTAATACCATCTTCATTTATATCAATTTGTTATCCTAATATTTAAAAATGAAATAATTAAATTATCGTCAATAATTGCTTTAAAAAATTGATTTTTCAACCTTAAACTATTCTAAAAATTTTCTTATTTTTTGATGATCTCTTAAATCTGTTAAAGGTTTTTCAAAAAAAATATAGATGCCTTTAGATGTTACATAAACTAACCATAAATAAATTAAGACCCAAATAATTCGGGACAAAATATCTAATTCTTCAAAAATGATAACATAATCTAAAAGGAACAACAAAAAACTGTAATGGAACAAATACATGCTGTATGAGTAAAGGCTGATGTTTAAAATCATTTTTTGTGCTATTTGACTGGAATTTTTCAAGTAATAAAAATAAGGCAAGGTTATGGCAATGGCTATAGAATTAAGCGGCAAGTAACCAATATTCCAATACCAAGGATGATTCTCTATGGTGACTCCCATGGACGGAAGGACTATGATGACAACAAACAACATGAAAATACCCATTAAAAACAGTTTATTTTTTATTTTTTTAATGAATGAAGGCTGCGTTTTAAAATAATACAACACAATGAAACCATAAAAAATAGCATCTAACCTATAAATAACAATGGCTTTTAAGTTTGAATTCCAAATTTCCAGACTTTGAAAATTAGGGGTATTTACATGGTAAAAAACCTTCAATAAAAAAAATAGGATGACTAAAAAAATGGATGCCAGCAGAAATATTTTCTCATTAGCCATGTTCCGAATTTTTAATGGTATTTTAAAAAAACCGAGCAGCATAATGGGAGCTAATAAATAGGCGAATTCTTCAACTGATAAACTCCACGATTCGGGAAAAAAGGCGATGTGAACTTCAGAAAAATTTTGGAGAAAAAAGACATATTTCCATAATGACCTTGGCAACTCAATACCTAGCAAAAGAGCTATTGAAACATTAAGTATGAGGAATAAAAAATATAAGGGCAATGTTCTAAACCATCGACGAACCCAAAAATGCTTTACATCTTTAAATGAAACATGGTTTGATTTAAAGATGCGAAACAAAATACCTCCTATTAAAAAACCACTTAAAACAAAAAAGATTTCAACCCCTAAGAATCCAAAAATATTTAAAACATCAAAAAAAGAATGATTGTAACCTTTAAAGATGAACATAGCGTGTGCCATAACGACCATAGATATGGCTATGGCTCTCACGACATCTAATCCGAATATTCTATTTTTATAGGTTAATGACAATCAAGGATTGATAGAAAAAATTAACTTAAAATAAACTTTTAATTATAAAATCGTCCGTTATTCCTTCTGCTTCTGCCTTGTAGTTTTTTATAATTCTGTGTCTTAAAATACTTCCTGAAACCGCTTGAACATCTTCAATATCGGGAGAAAATTTTCCATGAATTACCGCATGAGTTTTTGTAGCCAAAATTAAATTTTGTGAAGCTCTTGGTCCTGCACCCCAATCCAGATAGTTTTTAATCAAAGCGCTTGCAGCATCAGAATTAGGTCTTGTTTTTCCTACCATGGTAACAGCATATTCAACAACATTATCAGCCACCGGAACTCTTCTAATTAGGTGTTGAATATCTACAATTTCTTGTGCTGTAAAAAGAGGCAAAACTTTTTCATTGGTATCAGCCGTTGTAGATTTTACTACTTGAACTTCTTCTTTAAACGTTGGATAATCTAAATTAACCGCAAACATAAAACGGTCTAATTGAGCTTCTGGCAACGGATAAGTTCCCTCCTGTTCAATAGGATTTTGAGTTGCTAAAACAAAATATGGTAAGCTTAATTCATAATGATGGCCCGCAACCGTAACCGATCGTTCTTGCATGGCTTCTAACAAAGCTGCTTGCGTTTTTGGAGGTGTTCTATTAATTTCATCTGCTAAAATAATATTAGCAAAAATAGGACCTTTAATAAATTGGAAATGACGATTTTCATCTAATATTTCACTTCCCAAAATATCACTTGGCATTAAATCTGGAGTGAACTGAATGCGTTTAAAATCCAATCCTAAAGCTTGGGCAATGGTATTGACCATCAAGGTTTTTGCCAATCCTGGAACACCGATAAGTAACGCGTGCCCACCAGAGAAAATTGCTATCAAAATTTGATTTATAACCTCATCTTGGCCAACAATAACTTTGGCTATTTCAGCTTTTAAATCTTTATATTTCCTTACAAATTGTTCTACAGCGGTTACGTCGGACATACGTTTATTGTTTTAACCAGTTACTTGCAAAATCACAATCCCTATAAGATCCACTTATTTTTATATAAGTATCCATAATTTTTTCATTTTGCCAGGTCTCAATAGCTTTTAATTTCTTTTCATTAAGGGCTTGTTCTTTAATTTTAAGATAATCGCGGGCGTAATCAGCTTCGTGTTCATCAACTCTATCAGAAACGGTCAATATTTTAAATTTTATCTTATCGGTTCTATCTCTTTCCGTTTGCACCAAACTCACTTCGCCTTCTTTTAAATTTTGAATTTGAGAATATAATTCTGGATCCATTCTTGTTAGTTCAAAATTGTAATCTTGCGTTTCAGGATTTATAAGTTGTCCGCCATCATTTCTGGTTTCTTTTTCATCACTCGATTCTCTTGCTGCATCGGCAAATGATATATCGCCGTCAACAATACGCTGTCTTATTTTATCAATGCGCTCTTTAGCTTCTTTTATGGCATCTGTTGATACTTTTGGAATTAAAAGGATGTGGCTAACATCGTATTCTTGTCCTCGTATTTTTTCACAATACACAATATGAAATCCAAAGTCGGTTTCAAAAGGTTCAGATATTTCACCTTCTTGAAGTGAAAATGCCGCCTGCCTAAATTCTTTTACCATTTTTGGGCGCTTTCTATTTAAGGTGTAAATATAGCCAGACTGTTTGATGCCTGGATCTTCACCGTATAAGACCACTTTTGAACGAAAGCTTGCGCCATTTTCCAAAACGTCGGCTTTAAATTGTTTTAATTGGTCTATAACGCGTTGTTTTTCTTCTGGCGTAATTTTTGGTTCCACAACTATTTGTGCTACTTTAAGTTCTGTACCAAAGGTTGGCCTGTCATCTTTAGGTATTTTGTTGAAAAATTCTCTAACTTCTTCTGGGGTTACTTCTACTTCTTCGACAATTTTAGCCTGCATTTTTTTGGCTAGCTCATTGCTTTTATTGATTTCAAACATTTCCTCTCTCAAACTTTTTTCGTCTTCTTTTTCATAAATCTGCAAAAGTTTTTCCATGGAACCATTGGTTGATTGAAGAAACTGCTGAATTTGATAATCGATGTTTTGTCTGATTTCAGCATCTGAAACCGGCAAGCTGTCCTGTATGGCATGATGCGCATACAGTTTGTCTTCTAATAATTTACCAAATAACTGACAACGAGGAATGTTGGTAGTATTAACACCTTGAGCCTCAAGTTGTAAAATGGCCTTATCAACATCTGAATCCAAGATAATAAAATCTCCCACAACAGCAGCAACGCCATCTACCTTTTCGGCTTTGAAAGTATTGATAGAATCTTTAGTTATTTGAGACTCTAGTTTTACATTTTCTTGAGGTGTAATAGTATCTTTAACAGGTTCTTGAATGATTTCTTGGGCTGATATAACATTTAAAGCAATAAAGGTTATAAAAATGGTGAAAATGAGTTTCAAATTAATTATAAATTTCAAATTGTTTGTTTTTAATGGCATCCTTGGTAATATCTTTTTCTAATTCCTTAATAAGTTCAAGCTTTCTTTTGTTAATGACAATTTGTTCTATAGTTGGTTTTACATACTCCAATGGTGCTGTTTCACTTCGCAACAAAACCTCATTAATCTGCATCAAATATACTCCTAATGAATCTTTGAGCTGTACAAAATTAGATTTTTTTAACAGTTCATTTTTATTTTCGGTAGTCATGATTGGAATTTTATCTATAACCTGACTTACCTTTATCCAAATAGTATCATTTAACGAATAAGATTTAAACTGAACGGAAATAGAATCTAACTCTTTTTGGTCGGTAGGATTAAATCTTTTGAACTTTTGTTCAATGCTTTTAAAATCTATCATGTTTTCAACAACATGAACATATCTAAATTTTATAAGCTCTTCGTTTAATTTGAAAATTTCCTTGTTGGCTTCGTAAAATTCTTTAGCTTCATCATCAGTAACGGTAGTGTCTATGGTTCTTTTAACTAAAGCTTCAATATAAGCCTTGGTGTATAAATCGTTTTTATACTGGGTTATTAATTTATTGAAAGATTCTTGCTGGGATTCGCTTAAATTTAACATAGCACCATCCACAAAAAGCTGTTGGGTTGCCCAACGGTTTATAAAGTTTTGCACCACTAAAATACTGTCTTCTTTGGTGGCATCTTTTGAAACCAAGTCTTTAATATCGTCAAAATACAAATACGAATCGTTTACTCTGGCTACTTTAATTCTATCATCGCTTTCCTTGAAAAAAAAGGTACAGGATGATACCATTAAAACTAATAATAGGATGTATGCTTTGTTTTTCAAACCATTATTAATTTATGATGGACTTTATATGGTTTAATTCCTCTTGATTGATAACAATTTTATATTTTGCCCGTAATGTTTCTAACCAAATCGATTCTTTTTCAGTTTGAAAATCGGCAATCACATTTCCTTTGGCCTCATCCAATGATTTTTGAGTGCTAGGATATAGGTCTGTTACATACACAACCACAAAACCATTATTGTGTTTGTAAATTTTTGAGATGCCTTTTTTAAATTCAAAATCAATGGGTAACGATTGATCTTGTGCATCCATCAAGCCCGAAGTAAATATAACGTTGACCTCATCATTTTTATTGAATTTATTTTTTATGGCTTCTATATCTGAATCGTTATTTAACCATTTAGCGACTTTTTTTAAAACACTTTCTTTTGAAGATGAAGCTACCAACGCATGTACCCTATCTGGCCACATGTATTGCTCTTTATGAGATTCATAAAATTCTTTAATGGCCATTGAATCTGTTTGGGATGAATTCCAAATGGTGGATTCCATTAAATCAAACAACAACAATCCATCGGTGTATTCTTGAACAATATTGGCGTAATCTTGGTTTTCTTCCTCTAAATGCGCTTCTTGATATTGTATTAATTGACTGTTTAAAAAAGTTTCATATTGTTTTGAAATGATTTGATTAAACGGTGCTTTTGATGGCGCGCTACGTTGGGTTTTTACTAGATAATCTCCAAAATCCTGATACGTAAATTCTTTGTTCTCAATTTTTAAAAATAGCTTTTCGCCAATAAAATCTTCTGGTAATTTCCAGCCACGTTTAAAATAACTGTCATTTAATATGGATGAAAAATAATCTAAATCTTCTGGATTGCTTAATACAGTATAGTTTGCTTTTAGCTTGCTTACCAAGGCATCATCAATTAAATGAGAACGCTCATTGCGTTTCACTTTCATTTCCAATTCGGGTTTTAAATCTAAAAACGGTTTTACTGGCTGTTTATCATAAAGTTTTAAAATGTGCCAGCCATACGCTGTTTTTATAGGTTTTGAAACATCGCCAATCGCTTCCAAACCAAAGGCAGCCTCTTCAAACTCTTGAGCACTTAATTGACCAGCCGAAAATGGTCCCAACATGCCTCCTTTGCTTGCGGTGGCTGTATCTTCAGAAAACTGTTTAGCCAACGATTCAAAATCTTCTCCTTGATTTATTTTTTTGTAAATATCATTAATTCTTGTTTCTGCAGTATCCTGTAAAGAATCGCCTTGTTTAGATTTAACCATAATATGGGCAACGGTTCTTTCTCCTCTAGATTTTCTTTGGTCGTAAACCTTTACAATATGATACCCAAAACGGGTTCTAAAGGGTTGTGAAATCTCTCCAACCTTGGTGTTAAATGCAGCATTTTCAAAGGCATAAACCATTCTGAAACCAGAAAAATAACCCAATTCTTCGCCAAATAATGTTTGTCCGTTATGAACGTCTTTCATAACAACTTCAAAGCCTTCATTTAAAGTACGTTCTCTTAACTTAACCATATTGTTATAAGCTACTAAGGTATCGTCCGGACTTGCATTTTCTGCCAAACGTACTAAAATATGATTGGCCTTTATTTCATATGAAACACGCTCGTAAGCCTCTTCAATTAAAGCATCGGTTACTTTAGAATCGGTCATAAAATTTTTAGCCAGTTGTTTTTTATAACTTTCAAGTTCTCTTTTATAGGAATCTTTATTTTGAAGTCCCAGTGAATGGGCTTCCTTTAGCTTTAATTTATAATTAGTGAATAGCTTTAAATACTCGTCCACGTTTTTTTGAGATTCATCCTGAACAAGGTCTAAATTTTTTTTGTAAACCCTAATAAACTCATCCGAATAAACAGCCTCTTGGTCAATAGTGAATAGCACTTCTTTTTGTTGGGTTTGTGCCTTGAGAACCGATAAAAATAAACTCAATAGTACAATAGGGAAATAACGTATTTTCATGTGTTTATAAATATTGTTTTTTAAGTAATTGCGAAAAACATTCATGTAATCATTTCCTTGTGTTTGAAGAAAAGCCTCGTAAATGTTTTAATAAAAAAATTTAAACTGTAGCTACAAAAATAGTAATATAAAGCTATTATACAAGTTGCTTTAACAAACGGTTTAAAGAATACTTTAGTATCTTTATTTTCTAATTTTTTTACAGAGTACGTACATGACAACATTGAAGTTAATTTGGGATTTTCACGGACCCGATGCACACAAAATTGCAGAACACCATGAGATTCATTTAAAGCAGTATATCCAATTAAAACAGTTACCTATTACAATCACTGGTATTGAAGATATACATGAGTTACATAGCTTGGCTTTTTTATTGGTGAATAAAATGGATATGAAACCTATACGAGATGCCTTAAAACCACATAGAGGGCAAGTTTACAACCCGTAAGAAATAATTAAAAACTGAATACTGCCACCGGTTTTTATAAGTGTAGTGGCGGAAAAACTAGTGCCTTCTTTCAGATAACAATATATTACATTCAATGCAATAGCGAGTTGAGTTTAAACCCAAACGCTATTGCTTTATTATTTGTTGTATGCTGCCTTATTTATTTTCTTTCACTTTACAAGTGCTAATTCCAAAAGGAGCGTATAGTGGACAAACACTAATCAGGCTTGTTATAAGAAATACCCCAGCTAATACTAACAATACAATTCCAAGTGTACCAGAAATAGTACCTGTATAATAAAGAACCGCCACGATAGCAGCTATTATTATTCTAATAAATCTATCTACTGAACCCATATTTTTTTTCATTGTGGTAATATTTTAATTGTTTCTGCATTATTGCGATACAAAGATTGCAATTCAGAAGAATCTTTACAGTGACTGCGGTCACCACTAACCAATAATTTTTATTCTACCTGAATTTTGTTCAACTTTCCCATCATTTTCAAGTTTTTTCATTATTCTTGAAATAACTTCTCGCGCTGTTCCCAACTCGTTTGCTAATTGAGTATGGCTTATTTTAATTGAAGTGTTACTTATTAGTTCTGTTTTTCTTTTTAAGTGGTCATATAATCTTTTATCCATTTTGTCCAGTAACAAATGACTAATGGTATCTAAAAGCTCAGAATACCTTAGGTTGTATTGATTGAAAAACAATTCATTAAACTCAGGATATTTTTTTAACCATATGGGCAGATATTGCACAGGTATTAAAATTACTTTAGAATTCTCTTCGGTTTGGGCGAATACTCGACTTGGGGTGTTCTTTAGTGCTGCGTAAAATGACATCACGCAACTTTGTAAGGGTTCAATATAGTATAAAAGCAATTCCTTTTCATCAAATCTGGAATAAACTTTAACGAGTCCTTTCAGAACAATTGGCAAGACTTTTACGTACTGTTGTTGTCTTAAAATTTCTGTCCCTTTTGGAATCATTCTGATACTTGATTCTTTAAGAATTAAATCAACCAATTCAGGTTTTAAAAATGATAGTATTTTCTTGTCAATTTCCATTTTTTTAGTTGCACATAACTATTAATATAGCGCATTAAAGCCATCTAAATCATGGCATTAACCGAGCCTAGAAATTACCTAGAATAATTAGGAGACTCATTGGTAATGGTAACATCATGTGGATGACTTTCATTAATTCCACTGGCCGTAATTTTTACAAATTGCCCGTTTTCTTTCAAAGCTTCAATATCTTTAGCACCACAATAGCCCATACCTGCACGTAACCCACCAATAAATTGATGGATGCTTTCGTATAAATCGCCTTTATAAGGCACACGACCAACAATACCTTCTGGAACCAGTTTCTTTATATCGTCTTCAACATCCTGAAAATAACGGTCTTTACTGCCTTGTTTCATGGCTTCAACAGAACCCATACCACGATATGATTTAAATTTTCTTCCTTCGTAAATGATGGTTTCTCCTGGAGATTCTTTGGTTCCTGCCAATAACGAGCCTAACATAACACTATCTGCACCAGCAGCAATGGCTTTAGGAATATCGCCTGTATAACGAATACCTCCATCTGCAATCACTGGAACACCAGAACCTTTGATGGCTGCGGCCACTTCTAAAACGGCAGAAAACTGAGGAAAACCAACACCAGCAATAACTCGTGTTGTACAAATAGAACCAGGGCCAATACCAACTTTAACGGCATCTGCACCAGCTTCAACCAGATATTTTGCAGCGGCACCTGTAGCAATGTTGCCAACAATAACGTCGAGCGTTGGAAATTTGGATTTAATGTCTTTTAAAACAGAAACGACACTTTTGGTATGTCCGTGAGCCGTATCAATCACTACTGCATCCACACCTGCATTTACTAAAGCTTCGGCGCGTTCTGGAGCATCGGCCGTAACACCAATAGCCGCAGCCACACGCAAGCGTCCAAAAGCATCTTTATTAGCCATTGGTTTTAGTTTAAGTTTGGTAATATCTCTAAAGGTAATTAATCCAGAAAGCTTATAATGTTCGTCAACAATCAGGAGTTTTTCAATTTTAAATTGTTGTAGAATTTTTTCAGCATCTTTTAATGACGTTCCAACAGAGGCTGTCACTAAATTTTTGCTGGTCATAACCTCAACGATAGGCCGTTTGTTGTCATGCTCAAAACGTAAATCGCGATTGGTCACTATTCCTTTTAAGGTTCTGTGTTCATCTACGATAGGGATCCCTCCTATACCATGCTCTGCCATACTTTGCTTAGCATCTTTAACCGTTGCGGTTAAAGGTAAGGTTACAGGATCTATAATCATACCACTTTCGGCACGCTTTACTTTTCTAACTTTTAAAGCCTGTGCTTCAATAGTCATGTTTTTATGCAATACACCAATGCCGCCTTCTTGCGCCATAGCAATGGCCATTTTACTTTCAGTAACCGTATCCATAGCGGCTGAAATGATAGGCACATTAATGGTGATGTTGCGTGTAAATTTTGTTTGAATATTTACTTCCCTTGGGAGTACTTCTGAAAAGGCTGGAACTAAAAGGACGTCATCGTAGGTTAATCCTTCTCCTACTATTTTGTTTTGATGTGAAATCATGTTGCAATTACGTTATAATTGCGTGCAAATATACAACTTAATATAAGAATTTACTATAAAAATAAAACCTTGTTAATATAATTATAGAAGCGGTTTATAAATGGGGTCATTTATGGTTTTTGAATCAACTGTTTTAAAATAATAATGGTGGAAAATAAAAAAGACAAGGTCATTAATGTTCCAGAAATCATCACAACATACTTCATCCAGATTGTGCCAGTCCATAAAAAATATAACCCTCCAAAAGTTAGGATAACTGAGACCAATGGTTCAATCATTAAAAAATTTTTAAAAGGTCTATTTAGTTTGGTAATGGACACGATAAGTGCGAGTAGAAAGAAAATAACAGACATGGATAATACATGCGAATGCACTAAAGACAACATTTCTTTTTCACTTTTTTTAAACTTCATAATGTCAGCCTCTTCATCATGTTCATTTCCTAAATATTGTTCTTCAATACCGTTTGGATTTGCCGAAGAGGTTTCACCCACAAACAACAATCCTGAAAAAAAACCTATGCTTAAAACTATCATAAAAACGCCAATTAATAGCTTAATATTTTTTGGTAGTAAAAAAATGTATCCGTTTAATTGCATCTATAAAATATTTTTTGAATGAAGTATTTTTAATGATTTAAGTAAATTATTGATAGCCTCTGTAAACGACCTTACCGATATGGTTGCCCCTGAAATTGCTATAATATTATCGCCATATTTCAAGTCGTCTGTCTGGGTTTTTCCAATGAATTGTTTTAGCCAACGTTTACTTCCTATTTCACCGCCGTATTCTTCTCGGTAAAATAAAACTTTTGTTTTTATGATAATCAAATCAGAATCCAATAAAACCATATAATCAAATAGTGCTGTTTTACTGGCAGCCTGAGAAATATATACATAAGCTAAAAACTTATTATCAGATTCAATTTTAAACAAATTATCTTCTCCAAATCTTGATGCTAATGTTTGTTCTATTTCAATGGGAATAGAAACACTTATTAAATTAAAATTTACTACACTAAATGTTTCGGTAATTTCTTTGTTTACTTTTTTTTCGATGTTTTTTGGTAACCCAAATGCAAGAAATGAAAAGCCAACAAGTATTAATATAATATGTTTAAATCTCATAAGTTAAAATTAAGTATTAAATTTAAATAGTATGATAAGGACTTAAAAAATCCTTATCACACTTGTATTTTTCTGTCGCTTTTAAAACCAAACTCCCAAGCCAAAGTTGAGTCTGTTTTGAACATTTGATCCTGACAAAGCATTATCTCTAAATTGATAGTCACCTTTAAAAACAACCCCTGGTGCAATATGATAGCTTAAACCCATAGTAACATCTGTTCTGTTAAAAGCATCGTTTCTTAACAAAACACCATCAGTATCTGCATGAGTATCATAGGTTTCGTATCTTAAAAAAGCAAAGAGGCGTTGTTCGTTTGATTGAGGTAAGAGATTATAGGCGCCTTCAACATACCAACCTTCTAAGGCACTTCCTAAATCATTACCCGTTAAATTATTGTAAGCTTCTGTGCCAGATAAAGAACCATGCACATATTGACCTCTGGCTGTAAATCTTTGATAGGCATAACGAGCATCTAAGCCAAACATAGAAATACCAATGTTGGCGCCATTGATGGATTCTACATCATCTTCTGCTTGTGTATCTCCAAAATATCCAGACAATCCCAATCTAAGACCGGGCAAGCCATAATAATCAAATTTAACCGATAATGTTGGACTGTCAATAGTAGATTGTATCCCTTTTTGTCGTCCACCTCTTAAAGCATTAGACCCCTTTAATGCCCCATTAACCCCTCCAGAACCGTCAAAACTTGTAGATTTAAAGCCATTAAACACATACGCTTGATAACCAAGAGAAAGATCATTAAACCGTCCAGCAACACCAAACCCTAATTCTCTCCAAGTGGTAGGAACAATAACATTATCCAATCCTGGTCTTTCAACACCATTAAAGGTTGTTGGTTCGTGAAATTCATTAATAATACCAAAAGGCACTAACATTAACCCACCGCGCAAACTAACATTTGAACCCACAGCATAATTCACAAAAGCTTGTTCTATAAAAACTTCTTCTACATGTTCAAACTCAACTTCGGTGACAAACTGTGTTTTATCATTAAACTTGTACCCAAAAAGTAACACTAAACGCTGAACATCTAATTCACCATTGTCACCCTCGGGTTGATTGTAGGTTAATTCTCCATAGGCTCCTACGGTTACTGACTGACCATAGTTTCCTGAAAGAATTCTTTGTGAAGCATTTAACTGTTGTTGAGGATTAAACGTAATGGAATGCTGCATGGTTTGTGCAGCTACAAATGCACTGATGAAAATTGCTAAAATTGTTGTTGTAGTTTTCATTTATTTTAATTTAGACTAATTATAAATAGTGTGTTATATTCGACAGCAAATATAACACTGAAAATTAAATTTCCAAAGCTTATTTAGAATTATTTTAAATAATTTCTTAATGAAAAACGCTAAATATTTTAGTAGCTTCATTAAAAGCACTTTCAAAACTTAGTGCATCCAAATTGTTTAGTTTTTTTGAAGTAAAAAAAGACAATAATTTTTCTGTAGGCATGTTACCTGTTAGCGCATTGGTAGCCATAGGACAGCCTCCAAAACCTTGAATAGCACCATCAAAACGATTGCATCCCGCTTTAAAAGCACTATCCACTTTTTCAAACCAAGTGTTTGGTGTTGTGTGTAAATGCGCCCCAAACTCAATATTTGGATATAAAGGAATTAAATTTGAAAACAAATAATAAATGTTATCAGCATTTGAACTTCCTATGGTATCACTTAATGACAAAATTTTAACGCCCATTTTACTCAAACGCTCGGTCCACTCGCCCACTATATCAACATTCCAAGGGTCACCATATGGATTGCCAAATCCCATTGAAATATACACAACAACTTGTTTTTGTGATGCATCTGCAATATTTAAAATACCTTCTAAAGTAACAACCGATTGCGCGATGGATTTATGGGTATTACGCATTTGAAAATTTTCGGAAATAGAAAAAGGAAACCCTAAATAATCCACTTGTTCATGCTTTGATGCATCTTCGGCGCCTCTTTCATTGGCAACAATGGCTAATAATTTACTTTTTGTTTTGCTTAAATCCAACATAGATAAAACTGCCGAGGTATCTGCCATTTGTGGAATGGCTTTGGGAGAGACAAAACTGCCAACATCTATGGTATCAAATCCTACGCGCAATAAGGATTGAATATACTGAACTTTATTCTTTGTTGGAATAAAACTTTTGATGCCTTGCATGGCATCTCTTGGACATTCTATAATCTTAATTTTGCTTGACATTTATACTTGAAATAGACTCGATAAAAATAATATTATTGAAACAGAAAACATAACATCTTTAGTATTATTAAATTTTGGGGGTTATCTTTTCATTTCAGGTTAAACAATCATAACGAATAAATTAACACATCAACGTAAATATTATTAAGAAAACCTGATTGCTTATACATTTAACTAAATATTTCGCCCCAATGAAAAATTTCTTCCATCGTATAAAATCTAGTCTTTTTTCGATTCTTTTATTGATTTCTTATTATGTTTCATCACAAAACAATGTAGAACCTGTTTGTGGAACCGTTACTAGCAAGGAAACCCTTCATTATTTTAATACCATTAAACCTCAGTTAAAAAACTTTCAATTGCAGTTTAATACCTCAAAATCTACTATAAACAGTTCAAAATCCATAACAAAAAATTATATTCCTATTAAGGCTCATGTTATACGATTATCAAATGGTGAAGGTGGTTTAACGGAATACGATCTAAACAATGCTATTGCAGACATAAACCAAACATTTGCAAATGCTTACATGGAATTTTTTCTGTGTAAAGACATTAATTATATTGATAGTGATCGTTATTTTCATTTTAAATCGTCTGAAGAAAAAACTTTGGTGGAAGCTAACTATGAAACTGGCGTCATTAATATATATTTTACGGATCATATTAAAAATTCGTCTGACGAAAGCATTTGTGGCTACACATACAACAAATCAAACTACGATGTTATAATGATGCAGAATGATTGTGCCACCAACAATTCTTCATTAGCGCATGAACTAGGTCATTATTTTTCTTTAATACATACGCATGGCGCAGACAACCTTTGTAAAACAAAAGAATTGGTTAACAGCAGTAATTGTAGTAGTGAAGGCGATCAAATTTGTGATACGCCAGCCGACCCAAAACTAACCTCAACAAACATCAACAACTTTTGCAGATATATTGGAGACGAAACAGATGTTAATGGTGAATTGTTTAATCCGGATACTAAAAATATCATGTCGTATTCCATGAAAGGATGCCGTTCCCATTTTTCGCAGGAGCAATTTTCCAGAATGTATGCCTATTATATGACAGAGAAAAGCTATTTGGCATGTGGAGATGCTTCAGATATTGATGAAATTGTTGAAGTATCAAATGCTTCAGACATTAAAATATATCCTAACCCTATTTCGGGAGATGTTCTTTATATTAAATCCAATACGGCTGACACCGAATTTTTTGAAATATCAAATTTAATGGGACAGGTATTTGTGTCTGGCAAAGTAACGAGCAATGAACCTGTTCATGTAAACCATTTATCTTCTGGTACTTATTTATTGACCATTAAAAGTAAGAGTTCAAAGATTTCAAAAAGGCTTATAAAATAATTATTGGGTATCAAGTAATGCTTTATTGATGTCCTTGATAAGTTTAGGACCTTCATAGATAAAACCGGTATAAATCTGAATCAAAACAGCACCAGCATTTAGTTTTTCTAAAGCATCTTGAGCAGAATGAATGCCACCAACACCAATAATTGGGAAGGCTTTATGGCTCTTTTCTGAAAGATATTTTATAACACGGGTACTTTTATCTTTTATGGGCTGACCACTTAAACCGCCATTTCCAATAGTTTCCAAACGCTTTTTTGTAGCTTTTAAATCTGTTCTATCAACCGATGTATTACTGGCTATAACACCATCTAATTTGGTTTTAATGACCAACTCTATAATATCATCCAACTGATGGTTATTTAAATCTGGAGCAATTTTTAAAACAATGGGTTTTTGTGTTTTAAAACTATGATTGGCTTTTTGAACTTCTTTAATAAGTTCTTCTAAATACGCTTTATCATTTAATTTCTCATGACTACCAACATTAGGACAGCTTACATTCAACACAAAATAATCAACATACGGATGTAATGCGTTAAAACACTCTAAATAATCTTTTGTATAATCTTCAGGTTTTGTTGCTGTGTTTTTTCCAATATTTCCGCCAATAATAAGGTTGCCTTTATTTTTTTTAAGATGTGATATAACAGCTTCTAAACCATCATTGTTAAATCCCATTCTGTTTATAATGCCTTGGTCGTCTTTTAACCTAAACAATCTTTTTTTAGGATTTCCTGTTTGTCCTTTAGGAGTAACCGTTCCTATTTCAATAAAGCCAAATCCAAAATTAGCCAGCTCATTAAATAAGACTGCATTTTTATCGAAACCAGCAGCTAATCCTACAGGATTTTTAAAAGTTAGTCCAAATACATTTCGCTCCAATCTTCTATCTTCAAGAACGTACATGGTTTTTAATAGCTTCGGAACTAATGGGATTTTATTAATAAAACGAATTAAAGAAAAGGTAAAATGATGCACTTGCTCAGGATCGAACCAAAATAAAACAGGGCGAATGATTGATTTGTACATAGAGGTTGAATTGCTGTGCAAAAATAGGATTCATTTCTTAAAAAACACCCATAAGCTTTTTAAAAATTAGTATTTTTGATAGAACAAAAAAACAACGTCATGCAACACATTATAGATAGATTTATTAGTTACATAATTATCGATACACAATCAGACCCTAATTCAGAAACTACACCAAGCACAAAAAAACAATGGAATTTAGCCAATAAACTAGTTGATGAGCTTAAATCTATTGGTATGAAAGAGGTTACTATTGATGATAATGCTTACATCATGGCAACGTTGCCAAGTAATGTTGAGCATGAAGTTCCAACCATTGGTTTTATTGCTCATTTTGACACGTCTCCAGATTATTCTGGCACGAATGTAAACCCACAAATAATTGAAAATTACAACGGCAAAGACATTCTTTTAAATGCTGAGCAACAAATTGTTTTATCTCCTGACTATTTTGAAAATCTATTACTTTATAAAGGGCAAACTTTAATTACTACAGATGGCACTACGCTACTTGGTGCTGATGATAAAGCTGGTATTTGTGAAATTATATCAGCCATGGAACATTTAATAAAGCACCCAGAAATTAAACACGGTAACATACGTGTTGGCTTTACACCCGATGAAGAAATTGGTCGTGGCGCTCACAAGTTTGATGTCAAAAAATTTGGTGCAGATTGGGCTTATACCATGGATGGCAGCCAGATTGGCGAGTTGGAATATGAAAATTTTAATGCCGCCGGAGCTGTGGTTAAAGTAAAAGGGGAAATTGTGCATCCAGGCTATGCTAAAGGAAAAATGATAAACTCCATGTACATTGCCCAAGAGTTTATAAATTCGTTACCACGTTTTGAAACTCCAGAGCATACCGAAGGTTATGAAGGGTTTTTCCATTTAAGTTCCATAAAAGGAGAAGTAGAAGAAACCGTTTTACAATACATTATTAGAGACCACAACAAAGATCATTTTGAAGCCCGTAAAGAAGTCATGCAAAAATTGGCAGATGAATTAAATTCACAATACGAACGCGAAGTTATTGAGATCAGTATTAAGGATCAATATTACAATATGAAAGAAATGGTTGAACCCGTGATGCATATTGTTGATATTGCAGAAGACGCTATGAAACAACTGGGGATAAAACCTTTAATAAAAGCCATTCGTGGTGGTACCGATGGCTCTCAATTAAGTTATATGGGTTTACCTTGTCCAAATATTTTTGCCGGTGGCCATAACTTTCATGGACGTTATGAATATGTGCCAGTGGAAAGTATGGTAAAAGCAACAGAAGTGATTTGTAAAATTGCTGAATTAACAGCAAAAAAATACCACAAAGTATAAACAAACGCATCAACACCCATGAAAAAACCCAGTTCTGTAGAAGACTATATAGAACAATCGCATTTTAGCGAGGCACTACAGTTGTTACGTGCCATCATAACATCAACAGAATTAGAAGAAACCATTAAATGGAATGCACCCGTATATTCACTTAAGGGTAAAAACGTGATTGGTTTAGGTGCTTTTAAACATCATTTTGGTATTTGGTTTTTTAATGGTGTATTTTTAAAAGATGACCATAAACAATTAGTTAATGCTCAGGAAAAAACCAAAGGCTTACGGCAAATGCGGTTTGAATCTATAGAAGATATTAATAAAAACATGGTGTTGGCTTATGTTAAAGAAGCCATTCAAAATCAAAAACTAGGGAGAGAAATAAAACCAGAAAAAACTAAGACGGTGGTCATTCCTAAAGCTTTAAAAAGTGCTCTAAATATTGATACAGATTTTAATACTTGTTTTATGTCATTAACACCTTATAAACAAAAAGAATACTGTGAGTATATTGAAACAGCAAAAAGAGAAGCCACTGTTTTAAGTCGTTTAGAAAAAATAAAACCTTTGATTAAAAAAGGCATTGGCTTAAATGATAAATACAAAAACTGTTAAATAAAAAACTTCCAATTTTGGAAGCTTTTATAACCTATTATTTTTATCAATGGAAACTATTTTTTAAAATTATAGCTTTATCGTATTGAGTAGTTTGTCTTTACAAAGCAATACTTTAATCTTCTTAACCAGTCTAAGCAAAACTTATAAAACTCTGAATTGCCAATTCATAACTTTGAAGGCCAAACCCTAAAATAACGCCTTTAGCATTTGCTGAAATAAAAGACTGATGTCTGAATTCTTCTCTGCCAAATGTGTTGGAAATATGCACTTCAACCACAGGCGTTTCAATGGCTTTAACGGCATCACCAATACCGATAGAGGTATGTGTGTAAGCACCGGCATTGATAATAATACCGTCATAAGTAAATCCTACTTCATGTAATTTATCGATAATTAGCCCTTCAATATTAGACTGAAAGTAATCTATTTCAACGTTAGGATATTTAGTCTTAATCTTATCTAAAAATTCAGTAAAGCTTAAGCTGCCATAAATTGCTGGCTCGCGCTTACCTAACAAATTTAAATTTGGACCATTGATGATGATTAATTTTTTCATAAAGTAAAGATATTAAATTTTGTATATAAAAAATGGCTACAATCTCTTTGGGTTTTTATTTAATTTATCGCTACATATAGATGACTACTTTTAAAGTCCCTTTTAAACCAAAAGTTATAATTCTGAATAAATATATGGGTTTATTTATTCTTTCATAAGCTTAAGTAATCTTAAAGTTTTATCATATTTTTACGGCCATGAAATGGGAACACGCCTTAAAAGATTATCAACTCTATTTAAAAATTGAACGTGGTTTATCAAAAAATTCCATCGATAATTATGCTCTTGATGTTAAAAAACTGTTAGTCTATTTAGAAACCTATCAGATAAGTGTTTCTCCTATAGATATTTCTTCAGAAATTATTCAACAATTTATTTATGACCTTGCTAAAGTTGTTAATGAGCGTACACAATCGCGCATTATTTCTGGCTTAAGAAGTTTTTTTGGTTTTTTAGTGTTTGAAGATTATAGACAAACCAATCCTTTGGAACTCATTGAATCTCCAAAAATAGGCAGAAAACTTCCCGATACCTTAAGCGAATATGAAATTGATACCTTAATTGGTGCTATTGATTTAAGCAAACCCGAAGGCGAACGAAACCGAGCCATTCTTGAAACCTTATATGGTTGTGGTTTACGCGTTAGCGAATTGACCCATTTAAAACTATCTGATTTATTTTTTGATGAAGGTTTTATAAAAGTAACGGGTAAAGGAGATAAACAAAGGTTTGTGCCTATTTTAAAAAACACTCAGAAGTATATCATGATTTACGTTAATGATATTAGGAAACATATCAAAATTCAATCAAATCATGAAGATACTTTGTTTTTAAACAGAAGAGGAAAACAACTTACAAGAGCTATGATTTTTACTATTATTAGACAACTGGCTGATAACATTGGGCTTAAAAAAACCATCTCACCACATACCTTCAGGCATTCCTTTGCAACGCATTTATTACAAAATAATGCCGATTTACGATCTATTCAAATGATGTTAGGACATGAAAGTATTACAACCACAGAGATTTATGTTCACCTTGATAAAAGTCATCTATCAAAGGTGATAGCAAAATACCATCCTAGGAAATAGCTGTTAGCTGTTAGTTGTTAGCTGTTAGTTGTTAGCTGTTAGTTGTTAGCTGTTAGTTGTTAGCTGTTAGTTGTTAGCTGTTAGCTGTTAGTTGTTAGCTGTTAGCTGTTAGCTGTTAGCTGTTAGCTGTTAGCTGTTAGCTGTTAGCTGTTAGCTGTTAGCAAAATTAACTT
>PFKE01000112.1 GCA_002784145.1 Flavobacteriaceae bacterium CG_4_10_14_3_um_filter_33_47
ATTCAGTTGGTTTTTTTGGTTTTCTGGTCAGGATGTTTTTTATAAAATTCACGATTTTTATGTCAGAAGTTGAGTTTTTGTCAAATGGTGTACAACGTGTTCGTGTATATTTAGTTGCGCTGGTTTAACACTAATTTAGTAAAAGAAAACGAACCAAAGGTTAATCCTTAAAATTTTCCGAGTGGGAGAGAAGTAGCAATTAAAAATACACGGTGTTGCCATTTCGTTGTTTTCATTCAGATTTTTAATTATTTGGCCTGATTCTATTTTCAGTTTTCCTGGGTTTGAGTAAATTCGGTCAGCTATTTATTCCTCAAACTTTTTCAATTCCGATTGAGTGAGCAATTCCGCAACTTGCTAAATTCCGTTTTTTGTTTTCTCTAATTTTAATTTCAATTCTTGAATTTCAGCATTTTTATCTTTAACCTCCAATTGAAAATATTTTAAACTTGTAAATAGATAAATAAGCACAAGTATATTTCTGATATCGATAGAATTAAATTCAGTCAAAATATTGAATTTACTTGAAATCCATAAAATTCCGAATAATATAATAGCTATTGTAGAAATAATTTTCAGCGTTTTTTTCATTCCTTTTTATTTTCAGTATGAGTGGTTTCCGCAATGAATGGCAACGGTTAGTATATGAAAAGTAGGCGATTTAGAAGCACGAAAATTTCGGTTAAGCACAGAGTTTGATACAAGGCAAAATCCCTGATTTTATTACTGTTCCGCCTATTTTTTATATACATTGTTATGTGGCGTTATTTTCCAAAAAATTGAATTAAGATATCATCTATGGTTTGATTCCAATTTGAATCTCTATGACCATCGTTGTATTCAAAATATTTGTATGGAATGCTCAAACTATCTAATCTTCGATTAAACATTCTAACTTCTTGCAATAGAGACGAATTTGCTTGTGGAAACTCTAAATCAAAAGTCCCTACATCTATATAAACACTTCTCAAAGGGTGCTTTTCCTTTTTTGTCAAATATGTAGAAAATAGAACTTTGTCGTTACACCAATTCTCATAAATAGTACCCGATTGACTAGCAATATTTGCAATGTATTCAGGATATAATAATCCCGTTGCAATGGAAATCATACCGCCACCAGATGCACCCATAATACCCCAATTTTCAGGTTTATTATAAGTTGAATAGTCTGCTTTTATAAAAGGGATTATTTCATTGACGAGATAGTTTGCAAAGTCAATGTTTTGGTCACAATATTCCTTTTCTCTTTCCATTGCAGGAATAAAGACAGTAATTATGGGTTCAATTAAAGATTCACCAATCAGATTGTCTAATACATTTTTAAAGGGTGTTGTATATAATTTGACATACCCATCATTGACTAGCATTACAGGATAACTATTTTCCTTATTATAATTAGGAGGAAGATAAATGTAAATTTTTCTATCTAAAAATAATTCAGTCTTGCTTTTCAAAACTCTGGATACAATACTTCCTTTTTTTACTTCTTGACGTAAGTCTAAATAGGGAGACTTTACAAATTTTGGCATCTGGAAAATATTACGGTCTCCAAATTCAAAATTGGTTTCAATATTCCTGTTTAGACTATCCAGTACTGTCTCGCCATTTAGTACGAATTGATATTCTATTTGGCTGTTGTCTTGGATTGTATAGCTTTTATAAAAAAAGTTCATAGTCCCACAGTTTACGACTGCCATTTTATGGGATGTTGCCCAACCATTTTGCAGGTCGCCACGAATAAATAATGAATCAGCCCTTAAATAAGCAATAAAATGTACTGTTTTATTATCCTCAATTATTGGAGTTTTAATAATCTTGGAAAGATAATTTTGAACTAAATCGTTTCTTTTTTCAACTGGAGAATTTTGAACATTCTGGATAAATTCGTTAAATGGTGAAGTCCCATTTTCTTTAGAATTACACGACCAAAGCCCAACGCATACAAATAAAATAATTATGTATTTAATATTATTCATTTAGTCAAAATTTATCTTTTAGGTGTGTATTCTAATGCCACATAACGTTTTTGTGTAACAGGCGTTGCGTGGTTAAGGAACTAAGATAGTTAAAAAACATAAGCTTTCACGCTTGCGAGGATTTTCCGAAAGGAAAATCAGTAGCAATGTCAGTTACACGGTGTTACCAACAGTTTTTATTTTCTTTTCAGAGTTCAGATTGTTATAATCTTCTATTATTTCTTTTAAAATTTTCGAATCCTTTTTGAATGTCTTTTCAAATTTCTCCCAATTTATCAAGGTCAGAGATTTTGGCATTTCAACAATTCCACTTATTGAGTCCCAAAATGCATCCCAGTTATTTCCATAAAATTCAGGAAAGTAAAGTCTTTCGGCGAAAGTGTCGTGTAAATGCTTAATATTCACAATTTCTCCAAGGTCAATGATTTTTATTTCTGGGTTTAGTAATTCGTTAAGCTCCTTTTCGACTTCTTCTAAAATCCGATTTCGATACCATTCTACAGGTTCTAATTGTTTTTTCAGAGCATCTGAATTCCATTGTTTATATTCCGATTCTATTGGGCAATTATCAAGTTCACTTTCATAGCCAATAGCAAGTCCAATTGTAAGAAATGGTCTTTTAATTTCCTCTTCTTGTTCAAGATATAATTCTCTTAATTTCCGAGTTGCCAAAACAATCTCAATCTTACCAGACTTAATGTTTTTGAGTAATTCAATTGTTCGCCATTTTTCAAATTCCGTCCAGTCAAAATGTTTCTTAACAATAGATTTTATGAAATTTTTGATTTCTCCGCTTTTAAAATTAATGGCTAATAAATCATTATAATGGTCTTCTGGAATTATGTTTTCAAGTTCTTTGTTTTCATAAACCCAACTTTCAAATGATTCCAATGAAAAATCATCATTTAGGAATTGATAAAATTTAATTCTATTTGGATTTATGTTGGTCATTCAAATTGTTGGTAACGTGATTGCATATGGAAAGTGCGACTTTGTGCGCGAGGATTTTCCGAAGGAAAATCAGAAGCAAGCAAAGAAGCAAAGACCATTTGATTAAACACTAAAATAAGCATTTTTTATATGCGGTGTTGCCAACCGTTTTTTTAATCAGATTATTAATTTTAAAATCAAATATTATGATACAAATTTCAACTTTTTTACAAAAACTTGGCTTTAATTTAAAAGTCAACAACATTGGTTTTAATGGTTATTTCATTTCTCAAGATGGACTTGAAATAAATGTGATTTACTTTGATTCCATAATTGGTATGCAAGTAACTTTTAAAGATTTAACTCGAACTATTATTGATAGTTCCAAAATCCAGTCAGTTGATGAATTGGTATTTATTTTATCCAAAAACGTTTATCTTAAAACTCAATTTAAAACTCTTTATAAAGAAATGATTCAATCGCAAACTTTGTTGAACGTAAAACATTCATAATGTTGTCCACATTTTTATATGAATTCTCTTTATGGAATTTATCAGAAAGTTTAATTGATTCTTTTAGTTCAATAATTGATTCAGATTCTGGTTTATGTGCTTCCATTACTTTAATTGCTTTTTCTGCAATCTTTTGTAATTCAGTCATTGTATATTCTCCAAAATCTCGTTTTAGGTCAATTTGCTTTAAAAGGTCAATTAAATTATTTTTTATTTCCATAGGTTTGAGTGAGTTCAAATGGTTGGCA
>PFKE01000053.1 GCA_002784145.1 Flavobacteriaceae bacterium CG_4_10_14_3_um_filter_33_47
TATGCTGAACTTTTAATAACATATCATACCAAATCGGAAGGATATGCCCAAGTTTTAACATTTTTTCTTGTGGTTATTTTTCTTATCATAATTTCTCGTTTTTATAATAATTTCTCGTTTTTATACTTAGCTAAGCTAGTCTTTTCTTACAAACTATCAAAAGGATTTTTAATTTTTTGTAAACGATGCTCACTTACATGGGTGTATATCATGGTGGTTTTTGGACTGCTGTGACCTAATAAGGTTTGAATATATCTTAAATCTGTGCCACTTTCTAATAAATGGGTTGCAAAACTGTGCCTAAGCGTGTGTAGGGTTATGCGCTTACCTGTTATCTTTGCAAGGGATAAGGCCTTTTTTAATACTTGCTGAGCGCTAGAGCTTGTGTATTGCTGTCCGTTTTGACCTTCAAATAAGTAATTTTTTGGTTTGTATAGAAGATAGTAATCTCTAAGTAACTGTAAAAATAAAGGCGACAGCAAGGTGTATCGGTCTTTTTTTCCTTTGGCCATTTTTATATGTATAAGCATACGCTTACTGTCTATATCGCTTAATCTTAAATTAATAGCCTCTCCAATACGCAGGCCACCACTGTACAATAATGCCAATAGTGTTTTATGCTTTATGTTTTTTGTGTGGTCTAATATAGACTTAATATCATGGGTGCTTAATACTTCGGGTAGGTTTTTGGCTTTGCGAGGCCTGTCTATTATAAGGGGGTCTATGGCCTGTTGTGTGTATTCTAAGTATTTTTTAATACCGTTTATGCATTGGTTTTGGTACGAAATAGATTTGCCCGGGGCTACAATGTATTCATAATTAAAGGTTTCTATTAGCCGGCCTGTTATTTGTTGTTGCCCTTTTAGTTGTAAATATCTTAAAAACTGTAAGGTTACTTCGGCATAGGTAGCAATAGTATTGCTGCTTAATCTTTTTTGTTGCATCCAGCGCTTGTAACGTTCAACGTTTTCTTTTGTGTCGTCATTTAGCTTTGGCAAATTTAAGGGGTTTACAGAAGTTGCTTTATGGGTTATTGTTTGAACAGATAATTTTAAGGCACTGTAATCGATAAACCATTTTTTTTCTTTCAAATGCAGGTATAACTTCTTTTTGTTTTGTGTGGTGTTCGCTATATAAAAAGTTTTGTGCGTTTGGCTCCAACAAATGCCTTTCAATAATCGTATATGGTTCTTTACATCGGTATTGTAATTAAATCCAATAGCTATTTGGTTATGGTCTTTATGTAATAGGGGCTGTAACGTAATAACTGTTTGCATATAAAAATGATAAACCATAAATTTAACACAATTATAAAACATTTCACAATTAAAAAACTATTATTATTTTAGGTTTATTTTTGCCTATTTACCAGCTCTAAATATTATAAAATCAAATGGTTCTACTTTCAATATTTCCATTATTTTTGTGCCATGCATAGAAAGCTCCATGATTTTATTCCACAAGCAGCTACAGCTTCGGTATTGCAACTGTTGGAACACGAACATTTGGCGGTAAAAATAAAAAACGAGCGTAAAACCCGGCATGGCGATTATAGGCGCTTGCCCAATGCTAAGCATCAAATCACGGTCAATTCCAACTTAAATACCTATCGGTTTTTAATCACCCTCATTCATGAAATGGCTCATTTTGAAGCCTACCAAAACTATGGGCGTTTTATAAAACCCCATGGGGTAGAGTGGAAGCGCACTTTTCAGCACCTTATGCTACCGTTTTTAAATCCAGAGGTTTTTCCAACGGCCTTATTGCCTCTGCTAGCCAAGTATTTTAAAAACCCCAAAGCCTCTAGCGATACCGATACAGATTTGGCATTGGCCTTAAAAAAATATGATGAAGACCAAAATAAAACCTATATTTTTGAATTACCTTTAGGCAGTAGTTTTAAAATATACAACGGCAAAGTCTTTAAAAAAATGGCTAAGCGTACCAAGCGGTATCAGTGTGTTGAGGTAACCACCGGAAAGTTGTATCTTTTCAATCCTAATGTTGAAGTAGAATTAATATCATGATGAATAAAAATTATTATGCCATCTTAATGGCAGGTGGCGTAGGCTCTAGGTTTTGGCCAGTAAGCACAGAAGCATTTCCAAAACAGTTTCACGATATGCTGGGCACCGGCGATACCCTCATTCAAAAAACATTTAAACGGCTGGCAAAACGAATACCTCAAGAAAATATTTTTATTTTAACCAATAAGCGGTATCATGATTTGGTGCTGCAGCAATTGCCCCAAGTAACCCAACGCCAGGTGGTGTTAGAACCTGCCATGCGCAACACGGCTCCTTGTATTTTATACGCCTCGTTAAAAATCCAGAAAGAAAACCCAGAGGCTATCATGATTGTGGCGCCAAGTGACCATTGGATTGAAGATGAAGCCACCTTTTCAAACAACGTACAGCAAGCCTTTGATTTTTGTGAAAAGCATGACGCTTTAATGACCTTAGGCATTCAACCTACCTTTCCAAACACCGGTTATGGGTATATCGAGTTTGATAAAACGTCAAAAAGCCCCATAAAATCGGTCCATCAGTTTCGGGAAAAACCAGATTATAACACGGCAAAAGACTTTATAGCCAAAGGAAATTTTCTTTGGAATGCAGGCATTTTTATGTGGAGTGTTAAAAGTGTCATTGCAGCTTTTCAAAACAATCAACCAACTCTTTTTGAATTGTTTAAAACAGGATTATCGGCCTATAATACAGAACAGGAAAACGCTTTTATTCAAGAAAATTATGCTAAAGCAGACAATATTTCGGTAGATTATGCCATCATGGAAATGTCTAAAAATGTGTATGTCATAGCGGCTGAATTTGATTGGAACGACCTTGGAACTTGGGGCAGTTTATATGATAAACTAGATAAAGATGACCAAGAGAATGCGGTGGTAAATGCCAGAACCTTAACCGAAGATGCCTCCGGAAACATGATTAGAACCGCCAACCATAAAATAGTGGTGGTGGATGGGTTAAAAGATTATATTATTGTGGATAAAGATGAGGTGTTGCTTATCTATCCAAAATCAAAAGAACAAGATATTAAAAAAGTGCTCCAAAAAGTAAAAAACAAGTACGGAGAGCACTATGGTTAAACACATAAAGCATTGTGGCACATATGGACGAAAATAAATTCAACTTTTCTGAAGAAGACATAAAAAAGGATGCAACCTCACAAGAAGCCAAAGAAGGCATAAAAAAAGAGGCAAGGGGCTTATTCATTAGTATTAAGAATTTTCTTCAAACCTTATTGGATTTTAGAGAAGATACCGATAAAGACGCCACGGTTGAGGCCATAAAACTTGATATTCCTTTTAAAGGAGCCACGGCCTGGATATTAATTTGCTCTATTTTTGTGGCTTCTGTTGGTTTAAATGCCAACTCAACCGCCGTGGTAATTGGCGCTATGTTAATTTCACCATTAA
Source organism: Flavobacteriaceae bacterium CG_4_10_14_3_um_filter_33_47 (assembly GCA_002784145.1). Taxonomy (GTDB): domain Bacteria; phylum Bacteroidota; class Bacteroidia; order Flavobacteriales; family Flavobacteriaceae; genus Yeosuana. The sequence continues at coordinate 3,437 of PFKE01000053.1, forward strand.
TGGGGCCTATTCTTGGGGTTGGTTTATCCATTGCCATTAATGATGTGGATACACTAAGGCGCTCTTTAATCAATTTAGGCATCATGATAGCGCTTAGTTTACTTACAGCGTTTTTATTCTTTTATTTGTTTCCATTAAGCGAGGATACTTCTGAACTTTTAGGAAGAGTAAAACCAGACATTCGCGATGTGCTTATTGCTTTTTTTGGTGGTTCTGCACTCATCATAGCACGCACTAAAAGAGGAACCATTGCCTCGGTAATTTTTGGGGTTGCCATTGCTACCGCTTTAATGCCACCGTTGTGTACCGCAGGGTATGGTTTGGCCAAAGGCAATTGGCAGTATTTTGGTGGCGCCATGTATTTGTTTACCATCAACACTATTTTCATTGCATTGGCAACCTTTATCGTTTTAAAGGTATTGCGTTTTCCTATGCTTAAATATGTCAATTCTGCAAAGCGAAAAAGGATTGGGCAAGTGGCTTCTCTGCTGGCCATTGTGGTGATGATACCAGCTATTTGGACCTTTGTTAATGTATTGCAAGAGAGTAATTTTATGAGAGATGCTAAAGCATTTGTTAATAATGAATTAAAAGATTTACCTCATTTTGAATACATGAAAAATAACGCATCCTACCAGTATGTTGATAGAAAAACATCGTCTATAAACATCAATATCTTTGGGCTTGATGAGATTTCAGACCAAACCATCAGCCTACTCAAGGGCAGAATGAAGGATTATAATGCTTTAACAGAATCTACTTTAAATTTCAATCAAAACCGCTCAAAAGCGTTGGACAATTTTAAATACATGCAAGAATTGCGTTACCGAGACTCCGTTGATTTATTATCGCAAACACAAAAAATATATTACCTAGAAGACAAAGTAAGACAACTGAGTAAAATTGAAAAACTTTACATTCCATTTGAAGAACTTACTAAAGAAGTAAAGATAAATTATGAATATTTAGATCAGTTTTCTTATTCAAACATCATTTATACCAACTTTACAAAAACAGATACAGTTGCAGTATTTACAGTAAGATGGATAGATTCTTTAACCAATGAAAAAGTTAGGATAAAAGACCGTGATAAGTTAGAAAAATGGTTAAAGCTAAAATTGAATTTGGATACCTTAGTAGTTAAACGCGTTAATTAATTACTTTTTCTCTTCAATATACATTTGACGTACTTTTTTCATGAGTTCAGAAGAATATACAAAATCGGTTACAGCTTTATTGTCCGTTTTAAAAATGTTGTCTTTAGACCCTTCCCAGGCTTTTAAACCATCTTTTAAAAACACAATTTTTTCGCCTATTTCCATAACAGAGTTCATGTCGTGAGAATTAATTACGGTGATAATTTGATACTCGTCGGTAATTTCCTGAATGAGGTTATCAATAATAATCGCTGTTTTTGGATCTAGTCCAGAATTGGGCTCATCACAAAATAAATATTTAGGTTTGTTTACAATGGCTCGTGCTATGGCAACCCGTTTTTGCATGCCACCAGACGCCTCACTGGGCATTTTGTTGTGGGCATCAATTAAGTTAACACGTTTTAAAACAAAATCTACACGGTCTTCCATTTCGCTTTTGCTTTGTTTGGTAAACATTTTTAATGGAAACATAACGTTTTCGGCAATGGTCATAGAATCAAACAGCGCGCTTCCTTGAAATACCATGCCTATTTCTGCACGTAAATTTCGCTTTTCGTCTTCCGTTAAGTTAGAAAAAATCTTGCCATCGTAAGAGATGGTTCCTTCTTCATAATCAAACAATCCTAACAAGCATTTCATAAAAACGGTTTTGCCCGAACCGCTTTGCCCAATAATCAAGTTGGTTTTTCCTTTTTCAAACGTGGTGCTAATGCCTTTTAAAACTTCTACGCCAGAGAATGATTTATGGATGTTTTTAACGTCTATCATTAGCTCAACAACATTTGGGTTAAAATATAATTTAAAAGAATTATAACCACACTGGTCCAAACAAATGAAGCAGTACTGGCTTTGCCAACTTCAAGTGCACCACCTTTCATATAAAAGCCATGATACGATGGAATGGTTGCCAAAATAAATGCAAAAACAAAGGTTTTTATAAAGGCATAGGTAACATGAAAAGGCGTAAATTCTGATTGAATGCCAGTAATATATTCTTCTAAGGTTGCAAATCCGCCATAAACACAGGCAATTAACCCGCCATATATTCCCAAAAACATGGCAATAGAAATTACAAATGGATAGAGCGTTAGCGCAATAAATTTAGGAAATACTAAATAATTTAAAGAGTTAATACCCATAACTTCTAAGGCGTCTATTTGTTCTGTAACACGCATAGTTCCAATACTTGAGGTTATAAACGAACCCACTTTTCCAGCCATTATAATTGAAATAAAAGTTGGGGCAAACTCTAAAATTATAGATTGTCGGGTTGCAAAACCAATGAGGCTTTTTGGAAGAAATGGATTGTCAAGATTTAAAGCTGTTTGAATGGTAACAACGCCTCCAACAAAAAAAGATATAAAGGCAACAATTCCTAAAGAACCAATAATTAAGTCGTCCATATCTTTAAGGATAAGCTGTCTCATGGCACACCACTTGGTTGGTTTACGAAACATCTCAACAATCATTAAAAAATAGGTGCCTATATTTTGAAGGTATATCATGATTAAAATTCTTAACGCTAAAGTAAAAAAAAGTTAAGGGTATTTAACTTAAAATTTAAATTAAGACGTGTTAAATTTGGTATTTTTGTAAAATCAAATCAAAATGATATCCATGAGACAATTATTTCACCTTATTCTAATGGTTATTTTAACCATGCCATGCGTTGCACAACAAAACATTTCAAAGCCTTCAGAAAAAAATGCAATCTCCCAAAAGCAACCAAAATTGTTGGTTGGTATTGTAGTGGACCAAATGCGTTACGATTATTTAACGCGTTTTTACAACAAATACGGCGAAGGCGGTTTTAAGCGCATGATGAATGAAGGGTTTAATTGTGAAAACCATCACTTTAATTACATCCCAACCTATACCGGACCCGGACACGCCTCTATTTATACGGGAACAACCCCAAAATATCATGGCATTATAGCCAATGATTGGTATGATAAAAGCACCAAAGAGTCTGTGTATTGTGCTGGAGACAATTCGGTTGAATCTATTGGAACCACAGATGATGCAGGTAAAATGTCTCCACACAGAATGGTGGCAACCACCTTTGCAGACGAGAATAAATTATTCACACAAATGAAAGGTAAAACCATTGGTATTTCCATAAAAGACCGAGGCGCTATTTTGCCAGCTGGCCATACCGCCAATGCCGCTTATTGGTTTCATGGTAAAAATGAAGGCGTCTTTATTTCCAGTAGTTTTTATATGAAAGAATTGCCTCAATGGGTAAAAAAGTTTAATAAATCAAACATCGTGGAGTCTTATTTAAAAGAGTGGAATACCTTATACGATATCAATACCTATACAGAAAGCGGTAGCGATTTAAATGATTTTGAAGAAGGTTTTAAAGGAAAAGAAACCGCTACGTTTCCATACGATTTAAAGGCTTTAAAGGAAACCAACGGAGGCTTTGATATTTTAAAAGCAACCCCTTACGGTAACAGTTTAACAGCAGATTTTGCAATCATGGCTATTGAAGGAGAACAATTAGGGCAAGACGCCATTTCAGATGTTTTAACCGTAAGCTTCTCAAGTCCTGATTACATAGGGCATAATTTTGGAGTGAATTCTAAAGAGATTGAAGACACCTATTTACGTTTGGATTTAGACCTTGAACGCTTTTTTAAAGTATTGGACGAAAAAGTTGGTAAAGGAGAATACACCGTATTTTTAACCGCAGATCATGGTGCTGTGCATGTACCATCATACCTGGAAAGTGTTAAAATTCCGGCAGGATATGTTAATAATAAATCTTCAAGAAGCAGCTTAGAAGCCTTTCTTAAAGAAGCTTTTGGAAGTAGTGATTTAATAGAAAATATAAGCAATAACCAGATTTTTTTAAATAAAGCCACCATCAAATCTTTAGATTTAGAACTAGATGATGTTGAAGAAGCCATTGCCAATGAGGTGATAAACTATGAAGATATTTTTAAAGTTTATACTGCTACAGCCATGAATCAAACATCTTTTAGTGACGGTATTGAACATTTATTGCAAAACGGATTCAATCAAAAACGCTCTGGCGATATCTTGCTGGTTGGCAAGCCAGGATTTATATCCTATCACAGAAAAGGCACCACCCACGGCAGTGGCTATAATTACGATACCCATGTGCCTTTATTGTTTTTTGGAAAAGGCATTGCAAAGGGTCATACCCTAAAAAAAACAGCGGTCAGTGATATTTCACCAACCGTATCGGCTTTGTTGAGTATTAGTTTTCCAAACAGTTCCATAACTGGAAACCCTTTAGAGTTTGTTTTAGAATAACCATGTAATTTGAGAAAAAGCACGGTATATTATGTAGTGGCTGTTTTGATGCTTGTAGGTGTTTTTGGGTATGAATTTATTTTAAATCAAAAAGAAAAAACAAAGCTTGTCGAACAAGGAGCCAACACCAAACAGCTCACCAACGACTTTTTTTTACCTTCCAGCACCACAGGACAAATAGTACACCATGAGGGCTATTCATTATCGTATAGCGAACCCCATGAACAAGCCGAATGGGTGGCTTATGAATTAAAAAAAGAACAGCTTTCAAACACTAATTTTGAAAGACCTTATTTTGAAGTGGATAAAGCCGTTAAAACAGGTGCAGCCCATTGGAGAAATTATAAAAACTCAGGGTACGACCGCGGACATTTATGTCCTGCAGGAGACAGAAGTTATCGAAAATCAGTTTATGATGAAACCTTTTTAACCAGCAATATCAGTCCTCAGGAACATGATTTTAATGCTGGTATCTGGAACACCTTAGAACAAAAGGTTCGTTACTGGGCAAGCAAATATGATGGGGTTTTTGTCGTAACTGGTGGCATTCTTGAAAACCATTTAAAGACTATTGGAGAAGAACAAGTTGCGGTACCAAACCAGTTTTATAAAATTATTTTGGATAATAATAAAGGAACTATAAAAATGATTGCTTTTTTAATACCTCATAAAAATTCAAATGAACCATTATATAAGTTTGTTGTATCTGTAGATGAGGTTGAAAAGCTTACTGGTATTGATTTTTTTCCTGAACTGGATGATAGCATTGAAAATAAACTTGAAGCGTCAAGCAATTATAAAAACTGGAGTTTTAATTGAGGTTATAGTGTGGTGTTAGGTGTGGAGTTGTAATGCTGAGCGCAGTCGAAGCATCTTATCTTTAAAAAATCTTCAGTTTTTTAGAATAACATTATTTCAAGCTATTCATCATCCCCTTCCAACGTAAATTTCTAATAAACTTACCTTCTTCTTCAGACACTAAAAAGGCTATTTTTTCTTTTTTAGCTTTAAAATACCCATTCATATAATCTTTAAACAATGAAACACCTTGTTTTTTATAAGCTAGTTTTAAGGCAGAAATCAAGGTAATAACAAAACCATACCGCATTTTATACATGGCTTCTCCCTGCATATATTTTGAAGCTTTGTTATAGCTTATGCCTGTGGGTTTTAAATGCTTGACCTTTAAGAAAGCATCGGTTAAAAGTTCCCAGCCGTAATATTTAGCGAGCAATTCATCCACCGTATCCCAACCCATGGATGGTTTTAGTTTTCCTATTTGCAGAAAGCATGCTTTTTTATAAGCTTTTAATGCCCCACGAATATGGTCTTTTCTAGTTAAGTTTTCTAAGATCCATTCCCCGTTTTTTTCAATATAGCAAAACCCCGAAACCATGCCTAGTTTTGGATTTGATATGAAGTGTTTTGAAAGCGTTTCTAAATAATTGGGTGGAAAAATTAAATCGGCATCAAACTTACAAATCGCATCATAATGCTCATCCAAAGTTTCAAAACCTTTATAAAAGGCCTGGATAATTTTTGAACCCGGCAAATGCTCATTGGATGATTTTGAATTAATCAAATGAATATAATGATGTTTTGAAGAGAAACTTTCTACAATTTCTTGGGTTTCATCGGTAGAATTGTCATTCACTACCACTACTTTTTTTGGTAAAAGTGTTTGATGGATTAAAGAATCTAAAGTAATACCTATAGAGTCGTGTTCGTTATGTGCAGGAATGATGATGTAGAAATTCAAAATCGAAAATTTAATGATTCAAAGTTAAACTCTTTCAGCATATACAATATAATATCTTGGTGTAAACCATCTTAGTATTGGACGTATTCCAACTTTTTTGGTTGGGTTTGTCCATTTTTGCCTATCCATAATCGTCCAACCGGCTTTTTCCAATAACCAATCAAATTGCCAATCTTCAAACTCATGATAATGTCTATCCCAATTATCGGTTTTGCTTCTGTATGCCGAAGAAAACCAAAGCCTTAGTGGAACGCTGGCTACCAGTTTATTGGCCTGTATAGCCTGTAGCACGGTAAAAGGGGATAATAAATGTTCAAAAATCTCAAAGGCTGTCACGACATCGGCTTTTGAATGAGCAATGGAAGACGTATCAACATCTAAATCTTCTCCACGAGTGTTTTCAACTTGGTATCCTTCAGAAATCATGATTTTAGTAAAAGGATTTTCAACACCTAAATCTAAAATAGAACTGGACTCAGACACATGAGACTTTAAAAATTGAATGGTATGTTTAAATCGTTTATTAGGATAGCTTTTATCGTACATTAAAAATTAAATTTCTTCATTTCAGCGAAAGCGGAAATCTTTAACATTGGTAAACAATTGCATTGATATGCATGCCTGCACCAACACTAGCAAATATAATAACATCACCTTTAGAAAGACTATGATTTTTCAATTGATTGTTTTTAATTAAATCAAACAAGGTAGGCACCGTAGCTACCGAACTATTTCCCAGATTTTGAATGCTCATGGGCATAATGCCTTCAGGCATATCGGCTTTATAGAGCTTATAAAAACGCTTTACAATGGCTTCATCCATTTTTTCATTGGCTTGATGGATGAGTATTTTTTTAACATCTTTAATATCCATACCACTTTTTTCAAGACAAGTTTTCATGGCATTTGGAACATTGGTTAAAGCAAATTCGTAGATTTTACGACCATCCATTTTAATGTATCTGGTGTCTCGGCATAAGTCTTGATTGTTGGAATTTCCAAAATACAAATAATAGGCTTCATCATAAGTATAACTGCCTGTTTCATGGGCTAAAATACCACCTTCTTCATCCGTAGCTTCAATAACGGCAGCACCAGCACCATCAGAATAAATCATGGAATCTCTATCGTATTTATCAACCACTCTAGATAAAGTTTCATTGCCAATGACCAGACATTTTTTTGCCATTCCAGCCTTTATAAAGGCTTGTGCCTGAATAACCCCTTCAATCCAACCCGGGCAGCCAAAAAGAATATCAAAGGCCACACACTTAGGGTTTTTAATGCGTAAACTGTGTTTGATTCTGGAGGCTAAACAAGGTAAAAGATCACTTTGGATTGCGTTGTGTTTTACATCGCCAAAATTATGGGCTACAATGATATAGTCCAGTTCTTCTCGGTCAATATGAGCGTCTATGATGGCTTTTTCGGCAGCAAAAAAACCTAAATCAGAAGAATTTAAATGGTCATTGGCGTATCTGCGTTCAGCAATGCCTGTAATGGCTTTAAATTTTTCAATAATGATGGCGTTCTCACTGTTTATAGGAGAACCATCGGTGCTTAAAAAGGTGTGTTGGTTGAAGTTTTCATTTTTTTCAATAGTATCTGGAATATAACTTCCAGTGCCTGTAATCTTGATATTCATAAATAAAAAATTAAGCCTTTAATTTAATAGAGAACGAATTTAATCACTATAAATTAAAGGCCAGTTAAACGGTGCTAAATTTTACGATGTTCAACAACTGATTTAAGCCTCCATATAAGCTTCGATTGGAGCGCATGTACATATCAAATTTCTGTCTCCATAAGCATCATCAACACGTCTTACTGTAGGCCAGAATTTATTGTCTTTTACATAGTCTAACGGAAAAGCTGCTTCTTCTCGAGAGTATGGATAAACCCAATTTGTTGATGCAATCATTTCTAATGTATGAGGAGCATTTTTTAAAACGTTATGTTCATCATCCTTTGAAGCCTGATCGATTTCTTTTTTGATAGAAATCATAGCATCACAAAAACGATCCATTTCTTGTTTGCTTTCGCTTTCTGTTGGTTCAATCATTAAAGTTCCAGCAACGGGGAATGAAACGGTTGGCGCATGAAAACCATAATCCATTAAACGTTTTGCAATGTCGGTTACTTCAATTCCATGGGCTTTAAATGGTCTGCAATCTACAATCATTTCATGGGCGGCTCTTCCACATTCACCAGAATACAAAGTATCAAAACTTCCTTGTAAGCGATGTTTAATATAGTTAGCATTTAAAATGGCTATTTTGGTAGACTGTATTAAGCCTTCTTCGCCAAGCATTTTAATATAGCCATAGGATATAAGGCAAGCCAAAGCGGAACCAAAAGGCGCTGCAGAAATGGCTGTTATGGCCTTGTCTCCACCTGTTTTTACCACTGGGTTTCCAGGTAAAAATGGCACGAGTTGTTTAGCAACACATATTGGGCCAACCCCTGGGCCACCACCACCATGAGGAATGGCAAAGGTTTTATGTAAATTTAAATGGCAAACATCGGCTCCAATACTTCCTGGATTGGTTAAGCCAACTTGGGCATTCATATTGGCGCCATCCATATACACTTGGCCACCGTTATCATGAATAATTTTAGTGATTTCTTTTATGGCCGATTCATAAACACCATGTGTTGATGGATAGGTGACCATTAAGCATGATAAATGATCTTTATATAACGCGGCTTTCTCACGCAAATCCTCCACATCAATATTGCCTTCTGCGGTAGATTTGGTAACCACCACTTTCATACCGGCCATGACAGCACTGGCAGGATTGGTGCCATGTGCCGATGATGGAATTAAGCATATATTTCTATGAGAATTACCACGAGATTCATGATAAGCTTTAATGACCATTAAACCAGTGTACTCACCTTGTGCGCCAGAGTTTGGCTGCAATGACGTTGCAGCAAATCCAGTGATTTCTGTTAATTGATCTTCTAATGCTTTTAAAACGGTTAAATAGCCTTTGGTTTGTTTTCGAGGTGCAAACGGATGAATATTTCCCCATTTAAACCAGCTTAAAGGTAACATTTCTGAAGCAGCATTTAATTTCATGGTGCAAGAACCTAATGAAATCATAGAATGATTTAATGACAGATCCTTACGTTCTAGATATTTAATATATCGCATCAATTCAGTTTCCGAATGATACGAATTAAAAACCTCCAGGGTTAAGAAACCGGTAGTTCTTTGTAAGGTTTCTGAAATATTATTAGCTTCTGAAATAGACGATATAACAATGGTATCTTTATGAGCAGCTTCAGCAAAAACCGTAATGATATAATTGATATCCCTAATAGAGGTTGTTTCATTGATTGAAATGGTTACCGTTTGGTCATCGGGATAAAAGAAATTGACCTTTTTTTCTTTGGCAATGTTTCTGATTTTTTTAGCATCCGTCTTAATTTGAAGCGTATCAAAATAAGAGGTATTGACTTGATTAAAGCCTAACTTTTTTAAAACATCTGAAAGCGTTGAAGCAGTGTTGTGAATTTTATTGGCAATAAATTTCAAGCCTTTAGGGCCATGATAAACCGCATACATACCAGCCATTACCGCCAATAAAACCTGAGCGGTACAAATATTTGAAGTTGCTTTATCACGTTTAATATGTTGTTCTCTGGTTTGCAAAGCCATACGCAAGGCTCTTTGGCCGTTGGCATCTTTGGTAACACCAATAATCCTTCCGGGCAAATCGCGTTTGTAGGCTTCTTTGGTGGCAAAAAAGGCGGCATGCGGACCACCAAATCCCATAGGAATTCCAAAACGTTGTGTGGTTCCAACAACCACATCGGCGCCAAATTTCCCAGGAGCTTCCAATTTAACCAAGCTCAAAATATCAGCAGCAACCGCTACTTTTATTTGATGCTCATTGGCTTTGTTTATAAACGATTTAATATCACTTATTTGGCCGTCTTTTCCCGGATATTGCAAAATGGCTCCAAAAAAGTCAGAAGAAAACTCAAAAGAATTTTCATAGCCTACCACCAATTCAATACCTATAGGATTGGCTCTAGTTTGCAGTAATGATAAGGTTTGTGGTAAGATAGCATTGGAAACAAAAAACTTATTGACATCATGCTTCTTCTGGTCACGCTCACGAACCGCAAATAACAAGCTCATGGCTTCTGCAGCAGCTGTACTTTCATCTAGAAGTGAAGCATTGGCAATTTCCATACCTGTTAAATCGGTAATCATGGTTTGGAAATTTAATAAAGCTTCAAGTCTTCCTTGAGCAATTTCTGCCTGATAAGGCGTATAAGCGGTATACCAACCTGGATTTTCAAGGATATTTCTTTGAATTACAGCAGGTAAAATAGTGGGATGGTATCCTAAACCAATATAGGTTTTATAAGCCTTATTTTTTTTAGATAACTCATGAATATGTAGCAAATACTCATGTTCAGTCATGGGTTCATCCAAGTGTAATGGTTTTTTTAGGCGAATATCATCTGGAATGGTTTCATAAATCAATTGATCTAAAGAGCTAACACCAATAGTTTTTAACATTAGGTTTTGCTCTTGTTCTCTTGGACCAATATGACGCAGTGCAAAAGCGTTTGTATTCATTTATTTTTTATTGAGTTTGAAGTGCAAAATTACATAATTAAAAAACCTTTTCTATGGATGCCATTGAAAGTTTTTAACCAAATAATGTCGTTATTAACACTTTTGTTATTTTTGTAGTATGCAAGCTTTAAAGCACGTATTGAATTTTTATATAAATAGCAGTATTCACGTGGCTTTAGCCGTTGTTTCTTTGACATACATAACCTTTATGGAATTTAATATTCCTAAAGATACAAACCTCTTATTTTTTATTTTTTTCGCATCTGTAACCGGCTACAATTTTGTTAAGTTTTTTGGTGTTGCAAAATTCCATCATCGCAGCTTAACAACTTGGCTAAAATTAATTCAAATCTTTTCATTGATAAGTTTTGTTTTGATGTGTTATTACGCCCTAAAACTCGAAATGATAACGCTGTTGTATGTTGTTGGTTTTGGCATGCTCACTTTTTTATATGCCATACCTTTGTTGCCACCCAATAGGTTTTTAGATGAAAAGAATAATTTAAGAAGTATAGGCGGTTTAAAAGTGTTTTTAATTGCTTTGGTCTGGACTGGTGTTACGGTGGTTCTTCCATTAATCAATAATCATTTTGAATTGATAAAAACAGAGGTTTTATTAAGCAGTATTCAGCGTTTTTTATTGGTGGTAATGCTCATGATTCCTTTTGAAATCAGGGACTTACAATTTGATAGCGTAAAACTTGCAACAGTACCGCAATTACTTGGTGTAACTGGAACAAAATTATTAGGAATTTTGCTTGGGATAGGTTATATAATTTTAGAATGCTTAAAAGATAAAACATTCGGTACCAATTGGATTGTTTTGTGTATAATATTGGTAATAACCTTTATGTTAATTGTTTTTTCAAAAGAAAAGCAACATAAATTTTACAGTGCTTTATGGGTAGAGGGCGTTCCAATTTTATGGTTGATAATGTTACTTTTATTTACTTAAAGAATCGTCATCTAAAGCTTTATTAAATTCATTTTTTAAGTATTCTCTACTGTTTTTATCCATACAAGTAACTTTTGAATCTGAAATAGCGGCAGTAAGTTTTGAGTTGGCGTTGGTATACTCTCTACAGGCTTTGCAATATAGCAAATGAATGTTGAGTTTAACTTTTTCCCAGAAGGTAGATTCTTTGTATTGTGATTTATCGCAAACATGATTTGCTTCATGACATGAAATACCAATTCTAAATTTTTTGTTCATAATTAAAACCAATTTTCTTTAAGACATGACGACATGGCTGTTCTTGCTCTATGTATAATAACCCAAAGATTAGACGCAGTAATATTTAATTCATTACAAATATCTTCGGTTTCAATGCCTTCTATCGTTTTCATTCTAAAAACTTCGGCTTGTTTTTCGGGTAATTTTGCCAAGCAATTAAAAATAGCTTCACCCAATTCTGTGTTCTGCATAGTATCTTCGGCTGTTTTATCGAAAGGATCTGCAACCCGTTCTTCCAACCAATCACCATCCGTTTCAGAGTCGTTGTTTGATGTTATTCGTATTTCTGCTTTTCCTTTATTAGAATTTATTTTTCGGTAGTAGTCAATAATTTTTCGTTTTAAAATGGAGATAAGCCAAGTGCGTTCGTTGGCTTCTCCTTTAAAGTTTTTCATGGATTTTAATGCGGCTAAAAAAGTGTCTTGTACCAAATCCTGAGCTATTTCCCGGTCGTTAACACGAGAGATGGTGTAATTAAATAAGTAATCGGCATACAAATCAATCCACTTATTCGGATTTAGAAGGTTTTTTGGCATTTTCCTATTTTCAAAAAATTAAAGTCAAAAATACGTAAATATTATAAATAAGAAGGTTTAGTTTTTTTGTTTAGTTTTGTTAAAATATTTTTTTGAAAACAATAACTTATAATCAAACTTGAGTGAAGGTTAAGCTGTCTATAAAATGTATCTTAACTCGAAAAATTGTTTATAAATTTAAATAGAATTGGTTTTTTGTTGATCAATTCTGAAAATAAAGCGTTTTTTTTAATTAATATCTCTCTAAAATTTTATTAATATTTAAACAGGCATTTATTTAATCAACCCCGCTCGTTTTAACAATGCTTCGGGTTGAGGTTCTTTTCCGCGAAATTGTTTATAAAGCACCATAGGATCTTTTGTGCCTCCTTGGGAAAGCACATAATCTTTAAATTTTGTAGCGACTTCGGTATTAAATACACCTTTTTCCTTAAAATATTCAAAAGCATCGGCATCTAAAACTTCTGCCCATTTGTAACTGTAATAACCTGAAGAATAACCACCTTGAAAAATATGTGAAAAGGAAGTGCTCATGCAATTTTCAGCAATATCTGGGTAAAGTTTGGTGCTTTCAAAAGCTTGCAGTTCATGTATTTTTACATTGGAGATGTTTGTTGGGTCTTGTCCGTGCCAACTCATATCCAGCAATCCAAAACTCAATTGACGTAGCGTTTGCATGCCTTCATGAAACGTAGCAGAAGCTTTAATTTTTTCAACCAAATCCATGGGGATGACTTCTCCTGTTTCATAATGTTTAGCAAACAATTCTAGAGCCTCTTTTTCATAACACCAGTTTTCAAAGATTTGACTTGGTAACTCTACAAAATCCCAAAACACGCTGGTTCCAGATAAACTAGGATAGGTTGTATTGGCTAGCATACCATGTAAAGCATGGCCAAACTCATGAAACAAGGTGGTAACTTCATTAAAAGTTAACAATGACGGTTTGCTTTTTGTTGGTTTGGTAAAGTTGCAAACTATGGATATATGTGGACGTTCATTGATGCCGTTTTTAATACTTTGAGGTTTAAAAGAAGTCATCCACGCACCATTACGTTTTCCGGTTCTAGGAAAAAAATCTGCATAAAAAATAGAAACTAAATCACCTTCTTGATTGGTAACTTTATAGGTTAACACTTCGTCATGGTATTTATCAATGGTATTAATTTCTTCAAAACTTAAACCGTATAATTTTTGAGAAACGGTAAAAACACCATCAATAACATTTTCTAATTTGAAATAAGGTTTCAATATTTCGTCGTCCAAATCAAATAACTTTTGCTTTAATTTTTCGGCATAATAAGCTCCATCCCATTTTTCTAAATGTTCAAGACTGTCTAAACTTTTCGCAAACGCTTCTAATTCATCAAACTCTTGTTTTGCTGCTGGTTTGGCTTTTTCCAAAAGTTCATTTAAAAATGAAGTCACTTTTTCAGGAGTTTTAGCCATACGTTCTTCTAGAACAAAATGGGCATGGGTTTTATAGCCTAAAAGTTGTGCCCTTTCAAAGCGAAGCTTAGCAATAGTTAATACATGTTCTTGATTATCAAACGCATTCTTATGGAATCCTTTTTGGCCAGCAGCTAAGGAAAGCTTTTTTCGTAACGCTCTATTGTCAGCATAAGTTATAAAAGGAATATAACTAGGATGATCCAGGGTAAATAACCAGCCGTTTTTATCTTTGGATTCGGCTAATTGTTTGGCAGCTTCAATGGCGCCTTCTGGTAAACCGGATAAGTCTTTTTTATTGGTAATAAGCATTTCAAACGTATTGGTTTCTGCCAAAACATTTTCTCCAAATTTTAGTTTAAGCTGGCTTAATTTTTTGTCAATATCTCTTAGAATGAGTTTTTTTTCTTCAGATAAATTTGCTCCATTTCTTGAAAAACTTTTGTATTTTTTATCTAGTAAAGTACTTTGCTCTGTGGTTAGATTTAAAGTTTCTTTGGCATTGTAAACAGCTTTAACTCGTTTAAATAAATCTTTATTTAAAGCAATATCGTTACCAAATTCAGATAAAAGTGGGGAAATTTCTTGAGCTATTTTTTGAATGGTATCATTAGTTTCGGCCGAATTGAGATTAAAAAATATACTTGAAATTCGATCTAATTTCTCACCTGAAAAATCGAGTGCTTCTATGGTATTTTTAAATGTTGGAGCTTCTTGTAGGTTTACTATGGCATCAATTTCAGCCCTAGCTTCTTCAATGGCAAACTTAAAGGCTGGTAGAAAATCTTCATTCTTTATTTGTGAAAATGGCGCCGTGTTAAACGGTGTTTGAAAAGGGGTAATTAAAATATTTTGAGTCATTTTTTAAGAAATTTACATCTACTATGCGTGCATAGGTTTTTTTTTCTATATTTGTCAATATTGTTTTTGAAAAGTGACTAATTCAAATGTAATCTATTTTATTAATAGCCAAAGAAACCTCGAATTTTGTTCGGGGTTTTTTTATTTTAAATCTTCAGCAGATTTAATGACCATTTGCTTTAATCTTTCTTTGTAAACCAAGATTTTGTCTAGTACACAAGAATCACTCGAGCCTATAATTTGAGCAGCTAAAATACCAGCATTTTTGGCGCCATTAAGAGCAACAGTTGCTACAGGCACGCCTCCGGGCATTTGAAGAATGGACAATACAGAGTCCCAACCATCGATAGAATTACTGCTTTTAATAGGGACTCCAATAACTGGAAGTGGAGATAAAGAAGCTATCATTCCTGGTAAATGTGCGGCACCGCCAGCACCTGCAATAATAACTGAAAATCCTTTGGTATGGGCTTTTTTGCCATAATCGAATAATTTTTCGGGTGTTCTATGTGCAGATATAATATCAACTTCAACCTCAATATCAAAACCTTTTAAAATATCTATGGCTTCTTGCATAACGGGAAAATCGCTTTTACTTCCCATAATAACTCCAACTTTACTCATAATTTTTTATTTGGATATAACTTTAATCGTTTTTTTTACCTTTTCTGCAATTTTTCTTGCTTCGGCCAAATCCTGATGAACAATGGTTACATGTCCCATTTTCCTGAAAGGTCTGGTTTGTTTTTTTCCGTAAATATGTGGGGTTACGCCTTCCATATGCATGATGGCTTCTATGTTTTCATAAACCACATTGCCTGTAAATCCATCTGCTCCAACCAAATTTACCATAACACCACCAACTTTACTATCCGTTCTTCCTAAAGGTAAATTAAGAATAGCTCTAAGATGTTGTTCAAATTGAGAAGTGTAACTTGACTCTATGGTGTGATGACCAGAATTATGAGGTCTTGGAGCCACTTCATTTATTAAAATATCATCATACTCTGTTTGAAACATTTCGACAGCTAAAAGTCCAACATGATTAAAAGCAGCCGATGTTTTTAAGGCTATTTCTTCTGCTTTTTTTGCAACAGCTTCAGATATTCTAGCTGGGCAAATCACATATTCTACTTGGTTAGCTTCTGGATGAAATTCCATCTCAACAACGGGATAGGTTTTGGTTTCTCCAGAAACGTTTCGTGCTACAATAACAGCTAATTCGTTTTTAAAAGGCACTAAGGTTTCGGCAATACATTCTACATTTGGCAGATCTTCTAAATCTAAAAAAGTTTTCACAATTTTTACGCCAGTACCATCATATCCAAATTGTGCACTTTTCCAAACAAAAGGAAATTTTAAGCCACCATGGTTTATAGCTTCTTTAATTTCAGAAGTATAGGCAAAACGTGAAAATGGTGCTGTTGGTAAATCATGATCAACATAAAACAACTTTTGCGTTGCTTTGTTTTGAATGATGCGTAATGTTTTTGAACTTGGATATACTTTGATGCCTAGTTTTTCCAAATCTTCTAAAGCATCTACATTAACATTTTCAATTTCAATGGTAAGAACATCTACCTGTTTTCCAAAGTTGAAAACAGTATGGTAATCCATTAAATCTCCTTGATAGAATTCATTACTTGCTATTTTGCAAGGGGCTTCATTACTAACATCTAAAACACAAGTATAAATATCAAATTTTCTGGTATTGTAAAGCAACATTTTACCTAATTGACCGCCACCAAGGATACCAAGTTTAAAATTTGAAGAAAAGTAATTCATGGACTTGTTTTTTGCTAAAATAAATTAAGGATACGCAAAAATACACTTAAATATGAAATTACTTCCTAATTCCTAAATCAAAAAATCGGTATTAGTCAATCAATTCCTTAACTTTGCAACTTTCAAAAAAATGATAATGGAAATAAAACTTCATGACAAGTATTTTAAACCATTTATTTCTGCACAAGAAATAGAGTTTGCAATAGAGCGTTTGGCTAACGAAATATATACAGATATAGGTAATGAAATACCTGTTTTTGTTGGGGTTTTAAATGGGTCATTTATGCTTGTAAGTGATTTTGTTAAAAAATATCCAAAGCCTTGTGAAGTTACCTTTATTAAATTAGCCTCTTATGAAGGTGTAAAATCAACTGAAGATATTCAGAGGTTAATTGGTTTGACCCAAGATTTAAAAGGAAGAACGGTTGTTATTTTGGAAGATATTATTGATACTGGTAATACATTGGCAGAAATTCATAGAATTTTTAAAAATGAACAGGTTAAGTCACTTAAAATAGCTACTTTATTTTATAAACCTGATGCCTATAAAAAAGACTTTAAATTGCATTATATTGGTATGGAAATTCCTAACAAATTCATTGTGGGTTACGGATTAGACTATGATGGATTAGGAAGAAATTTACCAGAAGTTTATCAAATAAAAGAAACACAACACATGACAAATTTAGTGCTATTTGGTCCTCCAGGAGCAGGAAAAGGAACACAAGCTAATTTTTTAAAAGAAAAGTATAATTTAATACACATCTCAACAGGCGATGTATTTAGGTTTAATATAAAAAATGAAACAGCTTTAGGAATGTTGGCCAAATCGTATATGGATAAAGGTCAATTAGTACCCGATCAAGTAACTATTGATATGCTAAATGCTGAAGTTGAGAAAAATGCTAATTCCAACGGCTTTATTTTTGATGGATTTCCAAGAACCAACGCACAAGCTGATGCTTTAGGTAAATTAATGGAAAGTAAAGATTCTGAAATAAGCGCTATGATTGCCTTAGAAGTTGATGATGAAGTTTTGGTAAAACGCTTATTAGAACGAGGAAAAACCAGTGGAAGACCTGATGATGCAGATGAATCTATTATTAGAAATAGAATTACTGAGTATTATAACAAAACAGCTATTTTGAAAAACTACTATTCTACACAAAACAAATATTTTGGTGTTGATGGAGTAGGTAGTATTAAAGATATTACTGCCCGTTTAAGTAAAGTTATAGACACACTTTAAAAAATATGTTTATTCGTTTAGTTGTTTAGATACTGCTAAAAATAACACAACTTAACAACACAACAAAAAACAAATAAACAAAAAGATGACCGAAGGAAATTTTGTTGATTACGTAAAAATGTATGTGACCTCAGGAAATGGAGGTAAAGGATCTGCACATTTACATAGAGAAAAATTTATTGAAAAAGGCGGGCCAGATGGTGGCGATGGTGGTCGTGGTGGCCATGTTATTATTCGTGGAAATTCTAATCTATGGACACTTCTACATTTAAAATTCAAAAAGCATATTAAAGCTGGTCATGGTGAGCATGGTGCTAGTAGCAGGAGTTTTGGAGCTGATGGCGAAGATGTTTATGTAGATGTTCCTTTAGGAACCGTTGTTCGTGACACAGAAAGCGATGAAATTATTTTTGAAATCACAGAACATGATGAGGAAAAAATTATAGCAAAAGGGGGAAAAGGCGGACTTGGTAACTGGCATTTTAGAACCTCTACAAACCAAACACCTCGATATGCTCAGCCAGGAATTCCTTTGGAAGAAAGACATATCACTTTGGAGCTAAAAGTATTGGCCGATGTTGGTTTGGTTGGTTTTCCAAACGCAGGAAAATCAACTTTACTTTCTGTAGTTACTTCTGCAAAACCAAAAATTGACGATTATGAGTTTACTACGCTTAAGCCCAATTTAGGCATTGTTAAGTAT
Organism: Flavobacteriaceae bacterium CG_4_10_14_3_um_filter_33_47; assembly: GCA_002784145.1. Lineage (GTDB taxonomy): Bacteria > Bacteroidota > Bacteroidia > Flavobacteriales > Flavobacteriaceae > Yeosuana. The sequence goes on from PFKE01000053.1 coordinate 22,049, forward strand.
CGTGAATTTCAAACCTTTGTCATGGCAGACATTCCTGGAATTATTGAAGGTGCTGCTGAAGGAAAAGGCTTAGGTCATTACTTTTTGCGTCATATTGAACGTAATTCCATTTTGTTGTTTTTAATACCAGCCGATGCAAAAGATATTAAAAAGCAATATGATATTCTTTTAGATGAGCTACGCAGATATAACCCAGAAATGCTTGACAAAGAACGCATTATAGCTATTTCAAAATGCGATATGCTTGATGATGAGTTAAAAGCTGAGCTTAAAAAAGAATTGGATAATCAATTACCAATACCTTATCTGTTCATTTCATCGGTAGCACAACAAGGATTGACAGAGTTGAAAGATATGCTTTGGAAAATGTTGAATGATTGATTTTTGTTGATAACAATTTTTTAAAAAGCTCTTAAATTTTTAAGGGCTTTTTAATTTTATAAAAAATAATGAGATGAAACTTTATAAACTACATGATACTATTTCTAAAAGGCATTCGCTCAATGTTATACTGAAAATAGAATATTTTTGGCATTACTGGGACTTTTTATTCACTGAAAACAGAGATTTAATTCTAGTTTATGAACCTAAGTTTTCTTCTCAAATTTCTTTAATTGATAAGATTTTAAAACATTTAGAATGGAATAACGGTATCAATTTAAAAAAACTACTTAAATATTTTAACCATCATCAATACTTTGATAAGAGTAATATAATTTTAAGAAGCAATAAAGAGTTAGCTAATGACATTAAGGGAATTAAAAGTTTTATTGAAAACCGAATTGGAAGTGAAGTTGATAATAAATATTTGTCTATTTCCGATAGAGGATTTTTATTTGAAGCTTTCAAAAAGTTAAAGAATGATTTTTTTGAATTAAATTCATATTCAAATATTTTAATTGATAAGTTGCTTAAAATTATTTTTAGTAATAATCTTCTTGGTGAAAATAGTAAAAAGGATTTAAAGTTTATATGCAATACCATCATTGACATACTCATACAAAAAGGTTATTCTTTGGGTTTTATAAAAGGATTATTGAGTAATACAATTTTTCATCCATCAAATAAATTTAGATTTAATTATGACAAAAAGTATGTGGATTTTAATTCATATGAAGATTGGAAAGAATATGTGTCAGAACAGTATGAGTTAATTTCTGTAAAAGACCGTTTTAACTTAATCAAAACTTTTTTAATTCAACCAAAGAGGAAAGGCTATTATATTTTTAAAGTAGAAGGAGTAGAATTATTAACAGAACCAATAGAAATATTTGAGTCAATATTTTATAATCCTCAAGAGGATAAAAAACTTAAATTTTATAGAGATAAAAATTCAATGATTAGAGAAGAGGACTATAATTTTTATACTAAATGTGAACTATTCTTGAGAAATGATTCTGATGATGATTTAGTAACAAATGCTTCTAGTTGTAACTTGATTGTTCCTACAGAGTATTACACAGAGGATATTGAGTATTTTAATTCATATAAATTTCCAACCAAATCATATATAGAGGCTTATAACAAAACTCAATTCTCATTATTGGAATTTAAAAGAGACCTTAAATCTTTTTCAGTTGAATATTTTTTTGATGAAGTATTAACTAATATCAGAGTTTTGCAAGAATGTATATTGGTTGATGTAAACTATAACTATCATAAGGCCTCTAATGATAAGGCTAGTAGCAAAGTGGCTTTTAAACTAGATGATATAAGAAAAAATATGCTGTATGAGCATTTAAATTTCAAGAGCAAAATTAAATTACAAAGCCCATTTACATTTCACTTAGCAAATAGTAATGCTCTATTGGCAGAATACAATCTGGAATATCATAAGTTTAATTTTAAATCTTTTTGGATTGAATGTATAGAACCATATTTTAAAGATGTAGATGAGTTTATAGATTTTTCTAAAAAAAGTATCAGGTTAAGGGCACATTTTTTTTCGAATTATAGAATCTTATTAAATAATGCTCTTAAAAAAAGCGTATTATCTTATGATGCATATTGTTTAAATGATATTAGTATGAATGAAATTGGTATCGGTGAATTGAATATTGGAGATAGTATTATTGGGGATGAATTAGAACAAAATTTTGAATTGATTCCTAATAAGTCATTATTAGATGAGTTTAAAAGCGAAATGCGATTATTTAAGAATGATGAATTAACTTTTTTAAAAATACTAGATGATTGGATAACTAATACTATTAAAGTTGCTTATGATGAAAGAAATATTGAAGTACATTATAACTTAGTTGACTATTATAATGATATTTCCATAAAAAAAGATATTCTCTTTATAAATTCATGTGTGATTGGAGCATTTAATGATGCGGTTTTTGAAAACAATGTTTTTACGGTAATTGAAGCGAAAGAATTCATTAATAATACTCTTAATGATTTACAAGAACAATAAATGCTAATGGAATAATTTTTGATTAACTTTAATTAAAAAATAAAAACCATGAAAAAAATACTCATTATAATTTTGACTTTTGGTATTACAGCTTGTGCTCCAATTCAGGTGAGTTATGATTTTGATAAAGGAACTAATTTTTCTAAATACAAAACCTACAATTATTATAGTGACATGAAAACTGGCTTAAGCGAATTGGATACTAAGCGGTTTTTAGAAGCACTAGATGCCAAGTTAGAAAGTTTAGGAATAACCTTTTCTGAAACCCCAGATTTCTTTATTGATATTAAAAGCAGTACGTTTCAAGCGGTGCAACGTAACACGGTTGGTGTTGGTTTAGGTGGCGGCGGAAGAAATATGGGCGGCGGCATTTCTATTGGATTGCCCATTGGCCAATCGAGTGCAAACAGACAGATTACCATAGATTTTGTTGATGAAAATTTAAAGCAATTGTTTTGGCAAGCAGTAAGTGAATCTAGTTATAGCCCTAATAGAATCCCAAAAGAACGTGAAGAACAGTTAAAGGCCATTGCTGACAAAATATTGTCTCAATATCCACCAAAGCAATAACCTTTTAAACTTTATAATTATCCTAACATATTAAATGAAGTCATTGAACTTTGATTTTGTAGTTTTACCTATAAAATATAAAAACAATGAATTCATTAAAAAATAAAGTGGCTCTTATAACGGGAGGAACTAAAGGAATTGGTTATGGAATTGCGCAAGCACTCCTTAATGAAGGTATAAATGTAGCGGTTACAAGTAGGAGTAAATCTTCAGCACAAAAGGCAGCCGATACCCTTAATTCTCAATTGCCATTAGGAGGGGCTAAAGCCATTGGAGTCGAAGCCGATGTAAGACATTATAAAAGCCAGCAACAAGCGGTTCAAACTGTTTTAGAACATTTTAAGCAATTAGATATCGTTATTGCCAATGCTGGTTTAGGGCATTTTGCAAGTATAGAAGATTTGACTGTTGAACAATGGCAAGAAACTATTGACACCAATTTAACAGGCGTTTTTTATTCTATCAAATCTTGTATTGAAGCGTTAAAAAAATCTGAAGGATATTTTATTACCATTTCAAGTTTAGCAGGAACCAATTTTTTTGAAAGTGCTTCTGCATATAATGCTAGTAAGTTTGGAGTTACAGGATTTACACAAGCTGTTATGCTTGACTTACGGAAATATAATATTAAGGTGAGTACTATCATGCCAGGTTCAGTAGCAACACATTTTAATAATCATATTCCTAGTGAAACTGATGCGTGGAAAATTCAAAGTGAAGATATTGGTGAGTTGGTGGTTGATTTAATTAAAATGAATCCAAGAACATTACCAAGCAAAATAGAAGTGAGGCCTACCATGCCACCAATAAAATAAATACGAGAATTAAAAAAAAGAGGCCAAAAAGCCTCTTTAAAAAATTATCCAGCAAGTAAATTTTTATACTTGTCTTTGTAAGCATAAAGCATTACGATGTTTAATGCCAATAATACGATGGCACCTATCATATCTGCGGGACTTAAAAAGACATGAAACAATACGGCATTAATAGAAACACTCATTAATATAATAGCCATTAAAGCGCCATATTTATTAAATATAAACGACAATCCAGCAATTAATTCAACAGCGCCAACAAGTCCTAATGTTTTTGTGCTCATTAAAGCGGTCATATAATTAATAACAGCTTCGGGCATTTCCTCAGGAGCAGGCATAAAATTAAAGAATTTATTAGCTCCAAAAACGGCCAATAAAATACCGAAAATAATTCTGATAACAGTTAATGCTTTGTTCATAATGATAAATTTATTAGTTAGTGATATGAAAGATACTAAATTTTACAACATGTTGGTAAATATTTAGTTAACCAACAAACGAACCCCTTCACTATGACTACTAAATTCTGGGGCATACATACTTTGAATACCGGTAATGCCATTGCTCATATTACCCGCATTATTGACTCTTAAATCGTATTCAAATACATAAACGCCTTTTGGTAAATAATCGAAAAAGAAGTTGGTTGATGCGTCTTTTGTGCTTTCATAATACCCCAATCCGTCTTGCCATTTGTATTTCGACATCACGTTGACAGGTTCTAATCCAGCGGCACGCATGTCTTTCATATGTATAAATTCCATAGGTCTGTCGCTTTGCAATTCAATACGAACCCTAACTAAATCACCAACTTTTAATTGGGTATTTTCAGTGACTTCTGAAATTTGTTCGCCAGTATCCGTATTCTTTTTAAGGAACAGCTTTTTCTTTAATTTTAGCGGTGTTTCTGCTGAAGTGATTTTATCCAAATCTTCAAAATATTGCCAGTATAAACTGCCCCAAGCAATGCCTTCACCTTTTTTGGTAAGCGAAACTTCCGCCATTTCCGGTTTAATTTCTGAAGAATTCCAAGACGTTTTATAATAACCAGTTCCAGCTTCTATTTTAACATCTTCTAATTTGGATGGTTCTATTTTTTGTCCGCCTAAAACCACATCAACCGCATCGGTTACTGATAGCCAATCGTTACCTTGAAGCAATAAGGCATACACGGCTTCAGTAGTTGCTTTGGTTGTTTTCCACTGATTGGTTTGTTTGTTTTTAAGTAGCCAGATTTTTAAATTATCGATGGTTTTTGTGTCGTTTTCGATTTCTGAAAATGCTTCAATCAACAAGGCTTGCGTTTCAATCGGTGCTTGATACCAATACCAAGAAGATGTGTTTTCTTTCCAATACATACCTAATTCTTCCGAAGAAATACTGGTTTCCTTTAACGATTTTAAAATTTTAGAGGACGTTGATTTATCATTCAATCGTTCTGAAAATAAGGCCATTAATCCTTTGGCGTACAAGGAACGAGGTAGCCAATATTTTTGGATTTGCGTTTGGTAATATGTGGTAATATCCTCCACTTCTTTTGATTTTTTAACATCAGGAAAGAAGCTTCGCATGTATAAATAATGCAATTGTGTGTGGCTTAAATGATCTTTGTTTAAATCGATTTTAGCATCGTATTTCCTGATGTCTTTGTATTCTTTTATGAATTCGGCATCTAAATAGTTGATGGCTTTTTTAAGCATTTTTGATTCAGAAGAAGACCCTTCGATGGAGCCTGTCCTGAGCGAAGTCGAAGGGCTCAGGGTGACACCGAGTTTGTTCAGATGTCCAAAACCGGTAATAATGTGTTGGGTAATGTATCTGTTTTCGCGTCCGCCATCAAACCAAGCCCAAGCGCCGTTGGATAATTGATTGTTCTCCAATTTACGTAGGGCCGATTGCAATTCGTTCGTCATTTTGTTCAAGTCGAATAACAAAGCGATGCGTTTTTTCTGTTCGGTTTCACTCTGGGCATCGCGTAGCCAGGGTGTTTCTTGAATGAGAATGGATTTTAATTCTTCATTTTTTTCTAGGTTAGAAATTAACACATCAGCATTTTTCCATTGATTAAAAACTTCTTGAATTCTTGGGTTTGAATTCGCAATATGACTCGCCAACGCATTCGCATAATACCGCGAGAAGGTCTGCTCGTTACACTCATACGGATATTCCATTAAATATGGCAATGCTTGTACCGCATACCAAGCGGGATTAGACGTAATTTCTAAAGTTAACTTGTGGTTTTTTAAACTTGTTGAGGTATTCGTTTTTAACTTATTCAACGTGAACGTTCTGGTTTCATTACTACGAATCCACATCGGCAACGTTTCGGTAACTAACAGGCGATTACTTAAAACCGGAAGTGCATTTTGTTCGCCATCACTAAAGGTTTCCGATTTCGCTATGATTTTATATTGAACGGCATCCACATCATCAGGGATGGTTAAGTTCCAAGTGACTTGGGTGTTGCCTTTGGCATCCACTTTAAAAGGTTTATTGCTTTCTGAATTTCCAAGTTTGGAATCCACCTCGTTTCCAGTGACAGCATCTGTTAAAACTAAAACGGCTTGTCCAGACAATTGTTTATCGGTTAAATTCGCGATTTTCGTACTGATGCTTATTTGGTCACCTTGGCGTAAAAAACGAGGCGCGTTGGGTATGACCATTAATTCTTTTTGTGTCACTGTTGTTAAGGTTTTTGTAGCACTTTCCAAGGTTTTGGTATGCGCCAATAGTTGCAGTTTCCATTGGGTCAAAGCTTCTGGTGTAGTGAAACTGAAACTCACGTTACCATCTTTATCAGTTTGTAACTGCGGAAAAAAAAACGCTGTTTCTTGCAGGTTTTTTCGAATTTGAACGTTGTCAAAACTTTTTCTATTTATACTTAAAAAGGCTCTTTCTATTTCAATACCAGAAGCTTTTCCTGATAAAACAAAAGAAATATCTTCAGCTTCTTCAGTAACCTTATAGCCTAAACTTTTTTTCTGTTTTGAAACTCCATAAGCAGAAACAACAACTTCCTCTAAATGAGCACTGTCTTCAGCTAAAGAAATACTTAAGCTATTATTTTTACTTACAATAATTTTTCTAGAAGTAAAACCAAGGTAACTAAATATTAATTCATCATTTTTATTTGCTTTAATAGAGAAATTACCATCAAAATCTGTAGTTGTTCCTGTTGAAGTTCCTTTTATCATAACATTTACTCCTGGTAAAGGCAAACCGCTTTCATCAAAAACAGTTCCAGAGACAAAACCTTTTTTTATGGAATCATCGTATGTCGATTCAGTTTTAAGTCTTAAAGATTTAATATAATTATCATATTGCCATTTATTAAAATTAAAGCTAAATCCAAACCAATTCAAATGGTCATAATATTGTTGAGGGTAATTTACATACAATTGTTCATTGTAAAACCTAAAGTTTTTAGTTCCAAAACTTTGGTATGCATTACTTTGATGATTTGAATAATACATTGGTTTGTTAATAGGATTAAAATTCCAAGAATGGGTTTTAAACTGGTCTAAAGACGCATCGTACATACTTGCTAAAAGTTCTGCCGTTACTTTGTCGCCTTGAGGGCCTTTAATTTTAAAACGCCAAGTCTCATTGGTTCCGGGTTGTAATTTATCACGGAATGTGGCGGTTTCAATATCTAAATCTGTTTTGGGATAAGGCACAGCAATCATTTCTACTCCCGATTGAAAACTATTAAAAGCAGCAAAACTATAATTAATGGCAAACCCACCAACATCTTTAATTGTCACAGGAATAGAGATGGTTTTTTTGTTATTGTTGAACTGAATAATTTGGGTTTGAATAATTTTGTGGTCTTTTTCAATAGACACTGTAACATGTAAATTTTCAGCAGCAGAAGCCAACGTAATGATGGCGGTTTCGCCCACTTTATACGTTGGTTTATTGGTTGTGATGCTGAATAATTGATTATCAGCAATGGTTTTATCATCATCACTGAAAAGTGTGGTTTTAATTTCATCTTTAACCTCTTGTCCGAATGTGTCTTTACTTTCTAAAGTGATGATGTATTGTCCCGATTCCCATTTTTTAATGTTTCCTAATGCGAGTTCTTTTAATTTTTCTGTATCAAACGTTTTTTCAAAAACCAAATCGCCTTTTTTCCAATTATTGGAGTCATGTTCGTTATTATAAGCATCGTGGGGAAATAGATTTTTAAAAGCTTCTTCTGAAAAATCTTGATAATCTGGTGCCGGCCAAGGTCTGGTTCTTAAAACGGACTTTGGTGCTTGTAATTTATATAATTTAATGACGCCTGTTGCAGGCACGAATTCGCCATTAAGATTTTTGGTGTCGATGCTTATTTTTTGGTCTTTCTCGTTTTTATCTAACTTATCTGAAATGGACATCGTCGCAACTAATGCATGATAACCAACATTTACGATGGTGGTGGCACTTCGGGTTTCACCATTTAAATCGGTGACATCTGCGGTAATTTCATAATTGAAAATAGGCAAACTGGTTTTATCTACACTTGGGTCGGGGATGGCTTTAAAAGTGATTTCAAATTCACCTTTTTCATTGGTGGTGCTTTCGCCATGGGTGATTTCTTGTGGTTCGCTAAAAAATGATGGTCGTGACCAAAAATACCAACGTGGATATTGTACTTTTCTATGCACACGATACACCACTTTGGCATCGGTAATATTACTGCCCGCATACGCAAAAGCTGTGCCTTTTACAGTAACGGAATCGTTGATTTTATAGCTTTCAGTAACAGGATTGAATTTGGTTTCAAACTTGGGGCGTTTGTATTCTTCAACCGAGAAGTAATGTTCTAAGAAAAAATCTTCTTCATCACCATCAAATTCAATATGGTATTCGCCATTTAAACCAGAATTTGGTAATATAAACTCACCAGAAACCGAGCCAAATTCATTGGTTTTAAATTCAAGTTCCCCAATCTCTTCATCATTGACATCATATAAGGTGGCATACACAGGTTCGTTTGCTACGACTTCCGATTTTCCACCATCTGGATTCGTTTTTATGGCAATGGCTTTAAAATAAACGGTTTGTCCTGGGCGGTAAATGCTTCTGTCAGTAAACAAAAAGGCTTTGTATTGGGTTTTTTCTTTTTCACTTTTGTAATATTGACTTATATAATAATCGCCAAAATAGGCAGTGTCGTTTCCATGCTTAATTTTTGCGGTTAGATTTCTATAACGGTCGTTGGTTTTTTCAATAGTAATTTCTCCAAAACTGTTTGTTGTGAAATTTTCTTTTTGGGTATTCTTTGTGTTGTTTTCATTAAAACTTAATTCTACAGCAGCATTTACAATCGGTTTTCCGTTATTTCTATCAATAATTTGAAAGGTTTTTAAACGCGAACTTTCAGTTTCAATGAACGCTAAATTGGTGACTTGAATGGTTGAAAACGCAAAAGTTTCAGCATCATTTCGTGTTGAAGCAAAAATTAAATAGGTGCCATTATTAAGCTTGGGTATGGCAATTTCTGTGGTATGATTTTGATAATCATGCTCGTTTTTAAGCTTGCTTTCCCATTGGTTTTGAACAGCTAGTTTTTTAATAAATGCCAGTTGCTCTTCCTTTTGGTAAACTTTATTGAATTGTTCTAATTGTTTTTGCGAAAGGTTGAATATTTTAAATTGTAGTGAATCTAAATTTTTATAACTGACCAATAAACGCGCCTGTTTTTGAATGGGTAAAAAGTTTTCGGCGGTTATTTGTAAGGTTTGTTGAAGTATTTGCTCTTTTAAAATGGCACATTTTTCAGCAGCTTTACTTTTAGGAAATGTTTCAATCACAACATTGCAATTAGCCATGGCATCTTTGGCTTTCCAACGGTTATCTTCGTTTGTTTTTGGTTGATATTGTTGACTTTGCTGGTAATATATTGAAGCAATTTCAAAAGTGTACAATCCCGAAACGTCGTGAGTTTTTAGTTTATCGGCTTCCGTTTTTAAAGCCTTTAACAATAAGGTTTCTTTGTTGCTAAATGCCGCATGTTGATTCACAAATTTTAAACGTTCTATATTCACATCTGCCAATGCGGAAGGGTTTGTATCTTCTAAATGAAAACAAATTAAATCTTGATAAATTTTTAAAGCATGCAATTGTAAAGATGTGGAATCTTTAGAACTTAAAACCATATTTGCAAACGTGTTACTATCATCTAGAAACTGTGGATTATCAATTTCAAATTTATAAGCGGGTTTAGTGATGCTGGTTTCGTTGGTTTTATAAAAGTTTAAGGCTTCATGGTTTAAAAAATCGAATAGGGTTGGTCGGTAAATTTTAGAGTTTTTTTGAAGACTTAAAATGGCGTCATAGGTTTCCAAAGGCTCCAATTGAAGCATCAATCCGTTTTGTAACGAGTTTTGAAAATGCAAGTGAATTTCAGCAAAAATTGTTTGTAAATCCCAGGTTCTAAAATCTTCGGTAGTTACTTTTTCAGAGGTCTTGGTTCTGTTGTAAAAGCGATATCTATTTTGATTAAAATATTGCCAATACATATTGGCCAGTAAACTCTCTAAAATATTTTTTGTTGGGAAGGTGCTAATTTCGATTTGTTTATTAAAATCGGTAATGATTTTTAATTGAGCATTTTCTTCTAAAACCAAGGCAAACTTGCTTTTGTATAGCATGGTTTTTATGAGTTGTGCATTGTTGTTGTTTTTTGTTGCCTGTTTCGTAATGACTTCAAGAATTTTTAAAGCCGATTTTGGTAAGCCGTCTAACTCAAACCGCTCAATTTCATTCCATAAATTATCATAATTTTGGGTTTGGGCTTGCGAAAAATTAACAAAAAAAATGATTATTATTAAAGTGATAAAAGTCTTCATATTATAAAATTCACATAGGTTTCATTCAAAAGCCATTCCAAAAAACAATAAATGAGTAAATGCTTTCGTTGGTTGAGTGAAGTTAGCCTTTTTTAAATCAATTATAAATGTTTAACTTTGCTTTTTTAACCCCAATATTATGAACAAGATTTTTTACCTACTTCTTTTTCCTGTTTTGGCTTTTAGCCAATCCAGCCTTGATTCCGTTGAAAGCCTTCTCGGAAATAAACAATATTTAAAGGCAGAGGGCCTAGTTGCCCAGTTTTTAGAACAAAACCCTAACAATTTGCAAGCTATTGAGTTGTTGGGAGATGCCTATGGTTATCAAAAAAAATGGGACGATGCCATTAATCAATACAAAAAACTTGTTGAAACTAACCCAAACCATGCCAATTACCACTACAAATATGCAGGTGCTATGGGCATGAAGGCGCTTGAAAACAAGTTTAAAGCTATTGGATTTATTGGTGATGTAAAAAAACATTTTCAAAAGGCTGCCGAATTAGACCCCAATCATATCGAAGCCCGTTGGGCTTTGGTTGAGTTTTACATGCAACTGCCTGGAATTTTTGGAGGCAGTAAATCAAAATCATTGCAATATGCACAAGAATTAGAAAACCTCTCAAAAGTTGATGGCTATTTAGCAAAAGGCTATGTTTATGAATACGACAACCAACCAAATTTAGCCGAAAAGTATTATAAAATGGCCATAGCAGAAGGTGGTTCATTAACGTGTTATGATAAACTTACCAAGCTGTACGAAAACGAAAATGAGCCTGAAAAAGCAATTGAAATCTTAGAAGTTGCGCAAAAAAAGCATTGCCGAAATGCGCTACATTATCAAATTGGCAAAGTAGCAGCAGAATATAATATCGAGCTTTTAAAAGGGGAAGAATGTTTGCAAATTTATCTTAAAAACCATTCTCCCGAAGATGGTGTGCCAAAGGCATGGGCACATTACCGTTTAGCGCAAATTCACATGCATAAAAACAATAAAACAGATGCTTTAAAACACATCGAATTGGCTATTGCCGAAATGCCCCAAATAAAACCGTTTAAGGAGCAAAAGGAAAAGATTACTAGCATGTAGTATTTGGGCGTTACCATCCTGATAGATATCTGGGAGGTCGGGATTGAAGTCTATCCTGGGCGGAGTCGAAGGGTTGAAATCTTTTTTGCTCGTTCCTTACAAAGAGTATTTCCACTGCAATCCCTAACGCAAACCCATCTGCGGTTTTCAGTTCTAATCCCAGTTTACAACAGCTACTTTGCAAATAAGCGTTTTTTAATTTTAAAACTTTGTAACTTTACAACCTTATACTCATTAAATGAACGTACATTTTATAGCCATTGGCGGTAGCGCCATGCACAATTTAGCCTTGGCATTACACAATAAAGGATGCCAAGTTACAGGAAGTGATGATGAGATTTTTGAGCCCTCAAAATCCAGACTTAATGCCAAAGGACTTTTGCCAGAGCTATATGGTTGGTTTCCAGAAAAAATCACTTCAAATTTAGATGCCATCGTCTTGGGAATGCACGCCAAAGCCGATAACCCAGAACTTTTAAAAGCCCAAGATTTAGGCTTAAAAATATATAGCTACCCAGAGTTTTTGTATGAACAATCCAAAAACAAAACCCGTGTGGTCATTGGTGGAAGCCATGGAAAAACCACGATAACCTCCATGATTTTACACGTCATGCATTATCATAATCGAGATGTGGATTATATGGTAGGGGCACAATTGGAAGGTTTTGATGTGATGGTAAAACTAACCGAAAACAACGATTTTATGGTGCTAGAAGGCGATGAATATTTAAGTTCACCCATTGATAGGCGACCAAAATTTCATTTGTACAAGCCTAATATTGCTTTGCTTAGCGGTATTGCCTGGGACCACATTAACGTGTTTCCAACCTATGAAAATTATGTAGAACAGTTTCGCATTTTTGTAGATTATATTGTAAGCGGTGGAAGCATCAATTACAATGAAGAAGACCCTGAAGTAAAAAGGTTGGTAGAAGCTAGTGAAAATACCATTCGAAAAATTCCATACCATACACCAGAATATAGTGTTGAAAATGGGCAAACCTTATTAGATACCTCTGAAGGACCATTGCCTATTGAAGTATTTGGCAAGCACAATTTAAACAACCTAGCTGGTGCCAAATGGATTTGCCAGCATATGGGCCTTGATGAAAATGATTTTTACGAAGCTATTGCCACCTTTAAAGGCGCTAGCAAACGCCTCGAAAAAATAGCTGAAAGTCCAAAAAGTGTTGCTTACAAAGATTTTGCACATTCGCCCAGTAAAGTAGAAGCTACTACCAAAGCCGTTAAAGAACAATATGCCCATAGAACTTTGGTGGCCTGTTTAGAGTTGCATACCTATAGCAGTTTAAATGCCGTATTTTTAAAGGAATACAAAGGAGCCTTAGATGCTGCCGATGTAGCTGTGGTGTTTTACTCACCTCATGCTGTTGAAGTTAAAAAACTTAAAGAAGTCACTCACGTGCAAATAGCAAACGCTTTTGAGCGTGACGATTTAATTATTTACACCAATCCAGACGATTTTAAACAATTTTTATTCTCACAAAATTTTGATAATAAGGCCTTGCTTTTAATGAGTTCCGGGAATTATGGAGGCTTGGATTTTGACAAAGTTAAGGAGTTGTTCGTTTAACTTCTAATAGCATCAAATCGTTTTAATATGTTAAATACAATCTTAAACGAAGTTATTAGGAATTATTTAAATAACGTGAATAATAGATAATAAAAAGAGTGTTTTTAATTTGTATTAATGACTGATATTCAGTATATTAATAGTATAAAAACACTCAAATTCTT
>PFKE01000132.1 GCA_002784145.1 Flavobacteriaceae bacterium CG_4_10_14_3_um_filter_33_47
AAAAAGTTTTTTTAAGTCCTTGAGAATTGCGTATTTGAAAAATCTCTCCGATACCTGTCCAAATAAAAAAGAGGCTGTCTTGACTTTTCAGACAGCCTCTTTTTAATATCATCTATGGCCATTAGCCATTACATCATGCCGGGCATACCGCCACCCATACCGCCTGGCATAGCTGGAGCCTCTTCTTTAATGTCAATTAAAGCACACTCAGTCGTTAAAATCATGCCCGCAACCGATGCTGCATTTTCAAGTGCAATACGGGTTACTTTTTTAGGGTCAATAATACCAGCTTTTAACATATCAACATAGGTTTCTGTTTTGGCATCATAACCAAAAGAACCTTTACCTTCCATAACTTTTGAAACAACAACACTTCCTTCGCCACCGGCATTTTCAACAATGGTACGTAAAGGAGATTCTATAGCACGTGCTACAATTTGAATGCCTGTTACTTCGTCAAGATTTTCAGTCGTAATTTTTTCTAAAACCGATTTTGCTCTAACTAAAGCAACACCGCCACCAGCAACAATACCTTCTTCTACAGCAGCTCTGGTTGCATGTAAGGCATCATCAACACGATCTTTTTTCTCTTTCATTTCTACTTCACTAGCAGCACCTACATAAAGAACAGCAACACCACCGGCTAATTTAGCTAAACGTTCTTGCAATTTTTCTTTATCATAATCGCTAGTAGTCGTTTCAATTTGAGCTTTTATTTGGTTTACTCTAGCTTTTATGTCAGCCGCTTTTCCAGCACCATTAACAATAGTTGTATTGTCTTTATCCACGGTTACAGTTTCAGCAGTACCTAACATGGTAATGTCTGCATTTTCAAGAGTGAATCCTCTTTCTTCTGAAATGACTGTTCCACCAGTTAAAATAGCAATATCTTCTAACATGGCTTTACGTCTGTCGCCAAAACCTGGAGCTTTTACTGCAGCAATTTTTAATCCACCACGTAATTTGTTCACTACCAAAGTAGCTAAAGCTTGTCCATCAACATCTTCAGCAATAATTAATAAAGGCCTTCCAGATTGTGCTACGGGTTCTAATATGGGAAGAATTTCCTGTAAGTTTGAAATCTTTTTATCGAATAATAAAATGTACGGATTGTCTAAATCGGCAATCATTTTATCAGCATCTGTAACAAAATAAGGAGATAAATAGCCTCTGTCAAATTGCATACCTTCAACCACATCAACATAGGTATCCATACCTTTAGCTTCTTCAACGGTAATAACACCTTCTTTGCCTACTTTATCAAAAGCTTTAGCAATTAAATCGCCAATAGTATCATCATTATTTGCAGAAATGGAAGCCACTTGCTTAATCATTTCAGAAGAATTGCCAACTTTTTTAGCTTGTTTTTCAAGGTCTTTAACAATGGCTTCAACAGCCTTGTCAATACCACGTTTTAAATCCATTGGATTAGCACCAGCAGCTACGTTTTTTAAACCTTCTTTTACAATGGCTTGTGCTAAAACAGTTGCTGTTGTAGTGCCATCACCAGCTAAATCGTTGGTTTTTGAAGCCACTTCTTTTACCATTTGAGCACCCATATTTTCAAGTGGGTCTTTAAGTTCAATTTCTTTGGCTACTGTAACACCATCTTTAGTGACTTGTGGAGCGCCAAATGATTTACTAATAATAACGTTTCTTCCTTTAGGTCCTAAGGTTACTTTTACTGCATTGGCTAATGCATCAACTCCGCGTTTTAAACCGTCGCGTGCTTCAATATCAAATTTTATATCTTTTGCCATAATTAAAAATTTTATTTAAAATTTTAAACTCTCAAATATCAAATTCCAATTTTGGAACTTTTAAATTATCAAGAATGTTTTTGGAATTTATTTTTTTTATTTTTTGGAATTTGCAATTATATAATTGCTAGGATGTCGCTTTCGCGCATAATTAAATAATCTTTACCATCAAGTTTTAATTCTGTGCCAGCATATTTACCATATAAAACAGTATCACCAACTTTTACAGTGATAGGCTCATCTTTGGTGCCTTTTCCAGCAGCAACAACTTTACCTCTTTGTGGTTTTTCTTTAGCATTATCAGGAATAATAATTCCGGATGCTGTTTTAGTTTCAGCTTCAGCAGGTTCGATAAGAACTCTGTCTGCTAATGGTTTAATGTTTAAGCTCATTTGTTATATTATTTTAATTAATATTTGTTGTTTAACGGAATTGAATCTTTCTAAAACTGTGCCAATAGTTGTTGACTGACAAACTTACAGTAACAAAAAATGCCAACTTAAATAGTTGGCATTTTTTGTTTTTTTATTGACAGCATTTATTGCACAGAATCTTTTGTTGTTGTAGCAGCATCTGTTGGTGTTTGAGCTGGTACTGCAGGTATAGATGTTGTCGTTTCGTCAGCATCCAATGCTTTTGAATCGGCATTATTAGAGCCTCTGTTGATGGCAACATTAGATAATAATATTAATGCTAATAATAAGGTGGCTAAGGTCCAAGTGCTTTTGTCTAAAAAGTCAGTTGTTTTTTTAACACCACCTAATTGTTGTGTGCCACCTCCGCCAAAAGACGATGATAATCCTCCACCTTTTGGGTTTTGTACCATAATCACCACGACTAATAAAAAGGCTACTGCAACAATTAAAACTAAAAATATTGTAAACGTACTCATTATTCTTTATTGTTTTGTTCTTGTAATTGTTCTACTGCTTTAATTTGGATTGCAAAGAAACTACTTTTTTCTGGATATTTCAAACTTAATATCTTATAAGATTGAATTGCTTTTTTATAGTTTTTTTGCTCTACATATATACGAGCTAAGGTCTCTGTCATTAGCTCTTCTGGTTGTATTAAATGAACTTTGGCTAGATTCTGCGTTGATAAGTTTGGTTTTGAAGGATTTATCTTTGGGTTTTTTGCAATAAACTCGTCAATTAATTTAAACTTTTCATGCCTTTCAGTTTGTGATGTATTTTTTATGGTTGAGTTGTTTTCAGCTTCTTTATCATCACGCTTTATGGTTTTTAAACTCGCAAGTTTTAACCATTCATGAAATGAATGTGTTTCACGTTTGTTAAATTCCAAAGGTTTTCCTAAGTGCAGAATATCTTCTGCAGAAACTTCTTGTGTTTTTGTTTCTGAAGTTACGTTTTCAATGGTTTCAGAATCATCCAATAAAAAATTTGTTGTTTTTTGGCGCTCAAATTTTGGTTGGAACAGTGATGGGTCTAATGATTGTAAGTTGCTTGTAATGTCTTGATTAGAAGTCTCATCAATGATTATTCTTTTGTTGATGGAAATATCCTCAACCGTAACACCCATATCATGTAAATGTTCAGTATTGGTTTTAATAACCTGTGATATTTCATTTTGATTAAAAACATCTGAAGTTATAAAATCAAATAAAATACTTCTATCGGTTGTGTAAGCTGCTGTTGTTTTAAGTTCTTGATTGTATTTAAAACTTTCTTGATTTTTTAATCCTTTAAGATAGATGGCTCTGGCAGATTGAAAATATGGAAATTGATTGATGATAGATTTCACGTCTTCAGTTTGTTTGGGCGTTACCGTTTCTGGTTTTTGAAGTAAGTATGTGAAATTTTTATTATTCATGGTTCCCTTTTTGGATGCTAATCAAAGCTAAATAGTATTACCATTTGGCTAATGATGCATTAAAAATGTCTTGGGTTATGCGTTCAAATATTTCTGCAATGGCCGTGTCTTTTATACCACCTATAAGTTGAGAACTGCCTGCATAGTCATAAAAAAATGAAAAGGTTTGATCAAACTCAGCTTCTTCATCATGTTTGTCGTAAAAATGAACTTTTACGCCTATCGTTAATCTGTTTTGAGCAGCAGTATTTGCTGATGTTGCTGTAGTTGGTGATATTCTGTATTGTGTAATTTCGCCTTCGTAAACTAAATCACCATTGGATTTTACTAAACTTAAATTGGTCTGGTTTTGCAATAAATCAATGAGCGCATTGGTAAAATCTCTATCCAAACCAGGCTCAACTAAAATGGCATTATTTTGAAAATAATTAACCTGAAAAGTTTTGGTCTCTGAGCCAACGGATGCACCGGTAAACGAGTAAGCTCCGCAACTAATAACAAGTATAGAAGAGAGTAAAAGAACTATATAATGTGCTATTTTCATGTGAAATAATTTAGATACTCTCATTAAACTAAAATTTACAAATCATATTGTTTAATCTTTCTGTATAAGGTGCGTTCACTTATGCCTAATTCTTCAGCTGCTAATTTACGCTTTCCGTGGTGACGTTCAAGAGATTTTTTAATTAATTCCAATTCTTTGTCGTGTAAAGAAAGGGTTTCTTCTTCTTCAATCTCTTCGGCAAAATGATATTTGTCTTGGTTGTTGAAGGTTTCTTGTTTTTGGGTGTTATGTTCTGGAATTGATAATACTTCTGGTTCGTCAATGGCTTCTTCAAAATCTGTCTCATCATTCGAACCGTAAATTTTTTGAATCAATCCTTGCTGCTCTTTTTCAACGTCTTTAGTGTTGCCCTTTTTCATGAGCTCCATGGTAAGCTTTTTCAAATCGTTCAAATCACTTTTCATATCAAAGAGTACTTTGTAAAGTATTTCGCGTTCACTGCTAAAATCTGAATCTGATTTAGAATGTTTAATAACCGCGGGCAAATTACTTCCAGAAGTGGGTAAATAGCCCTTTAAAGTTTCGGAAGTGATGGATCTATTTTGTTCAAGTACGGATATTTGTTCGGCAATGTTGCGTAATTGACGAATATTTCCGCTCCAGCGATGTTTTAAAAGCACTTCAATAGCATCATCGGTTAATTTAATAGTTGGCATTTTATATTTCAAAGCAAAATCGCTTGCAAATTTTCTAAACAATAAATGAATGTCTTCTTGACGTTCTCTTAAAGGAGGCAAATGAATATCAACGGTACTTAATCGATAATATAAATCTTCTCTAAATTGATCTTTTTTGATAGCTTCAAACATGTTGGCGTTGGTAGCGGCTACTATACGAACATCCGTTTTTTGAACCTTACTGGATCCTACTTTTAAAAATTCACCATTCTCCAGAACTCTTAATAAGCGTACTTGGGTTGTTAAGGGCAATTCGCCAACTTCATCAAGAAAAATGGTTCCGCCATCGGCTACTTCAAAATAGCCTTCACGGGTTTGTGTAGCGCCAGTAAAAGATCCTTTTTCATGACCAAATAATTCGCTATCAATGGTACCTTCTGGTATGGCACCACAGTTTACAGCAATATATTTTCCGTGTTTTCTGTGTGATAATTGATGGATAATTTTTGGAATACTTTCTTTCCCAACACCACTTTCGCCAGTTACCAACACAGAAATATCTGTAGGTGCCACTTGAATGGCTTTTTCAATGGCACGGTTAAGCGTTGGTGTATTTCCTATAATTCCAAAACGTTGTTTTATAACTTGAACAGATTCCATTTATAAAGTTAAAAGTTAAAAGTTAAAAGTTAAAAGTTGAAAGTTAAAAGTTGAAAGTGATTTGTAAACCTATGGTAAGTCATCATTAATTTTGAATTAAGCATTATTAATTGAATAACCAACGGCTTCACCTATAAGCGTTGCACTGGTACAATCTGTTACCTTAACATTCACAAAATCACCTATGTTGTAATGCTCTTTTGGGAATACAACTACGGTGCTTTGTGGATTTCTCCCAGACCAATGAGCTTTTGATTTTTTGGACGATTTTTCAATTAAAACTTCAACTGTTTTACCTAAAAATTGCTCTGTTCTATATTGACTGTGTTTTTGTTGTAAAGCCACAATTTCAGCAAGACGACGTTTTTTAGTTTCTTCAGGCACATCATCATCCATTTTGCGCTCCGCCAATGTTCCTGGTCTTTCAGAATAGGCAAACATATAGCCAAAATGATAGATTACATGATCCATTAAGCTCAAGGTCTCTTGGTGGTCTTCTTCGGTTTCCGTTGGAAATCCTACAATCATATCTTGACTTATGCCACAATCTGGAATTATTTTTCTAATGTTATCAATCAATTCAAAATAGTCCTCGCGGGTATGCTGCCGGTTCATTTCTTTTAAAATGCGGTTGCTGCCACTTTGAACAGGCAAATGAATGTAATTGCAAATATTTTCATACTGAGACATCGTTTTAACGACATCCATCGTCATATCTTGTGGATTTGATGTTGAGAAACGAATACGCATTTTTGGTTGGGCTTTGGCGCACATTTCCAATAAGTTGGAGAAACTAATAGCGGTAGCTTTTTGAATGTCTGAGGCTTTATCAAAATCTTTTTTCAATCCGCCACCATACCAAAGGTAACTGTCAACATTTTGACCAAGAAGGGTAACTTCTTTAAATCCTTTGCGCCATAAATCATTCACCTCTTCAAGAATACTTTGTGGGTCTCTGCTGCGTTCTCTTCCTCTGGTAAATGGCACCACACAAAAGGTACACATATTATCGCATCCACGCGTAATGGATACAAACGCTGTAACACCGTTGGAGTTTAATCTAACAGGAGAAATATCGCCGTAAGTTTCATCTTTTGAAAGCATGACATTGATGGCATCTCTTCCTTCTTCAACCTCATTTAAAAGATTTGGTAAATCTTTATAAGCATCAGGTCCAACAACAAGATCCACAATTTTTTCTTCTTCTAAAAATTTACTTTTTAACCGTTCTGCCATGCAACCCAAAACACCAACCTTCATTCTTGGGTTAATTTTTTTAACAGCATTATACTTTTCTAGGCGTTTTCTAACGGTTTGTTCTGCTTTATCTCTAATAGAACAGGTATTCACTAACACTAAATCGGCGTCTTCCAAATGCTGTGTGGTATTGTAACCATTGTTTATTAAAATAGAAGCTACAATTTCACTATCGCTAAAGTTCATGGCGCAGCCGTAACTTTCAATAAAAAGCTTTTTAGTATTTTCTTTTTTTTGTTCTAATATAATAGATTCGCCTTGTTTATTTTCGTCTATAATCTTTTCCATAATGTACTTGTAGAAATCAAAAAGTCAATAAGTGTGCAAAGATATGATTAATTTATGTTTTGTGACAAAGTGGCAGACGTAAAATTGTATTAAAATTGTGATATATATGATAAACTATTTACTTTTAACCAAACCAAAAAAAAATAAAAAATGAATGATGTTACCCATATTTTAGAAAAAATTAAGAGTGCAAAGGCTTTGGATTTTGGAGATATATTCAATAAGTCTATTGAGTTGTATAAAAAGAGTTGGTTATATGGATTTTTGTTTCAAATTTTTGTTTTAATAGTTACCATGCCCTTTATCATTGTTTTATATGTTCCTTTTTTAATGGCTATCATTGCTGAGTCTGAAAAAGGAAATGTAAATCCTGATGTTTTTGAAACCTTGTTTGCAGGTTTTACAGGATTGTATCTTGTGTTTTTTATTTTAGGTATTTTGGCAGCTACGGTATTTCAACTAGCACTTCAGGCTGCTTTTTTTAGAATGATTAAGAACATTGATTATGGTATGGAAGTTAAGGTTAATGACTTATTTTATTTTTTGAAGGGACGTTTTTTTGGTAGCGTTACGTGGCTTACACTCGCTATTATTGGTATTTCAATTGTGGCGGCGTTACTATGCTATTTACCATTAATATATGCCATCATTCCATTGTCATTTTTTACCATTGTGTTCGCTTTTAATTCTGAAATGTCTATTGGAGATATTGTAAAAGTTAGTTTTAATTTAGGAACTAAAAAATGGTTCATTTCTTTTGGGTTATTTTTTGTTACCTACTTAATCGTTGTTTTTTTAACCTTATTAACTTGTGGAATAGGATCGTTGTTTTTATCGCCTTTTATTTATTTGCCTTTTTATTTTGTGTATAAACAAGTGGTAGGTTTCGAAGAAAATAATCCTGTGGATTTAGTCGAATAAACACCATTTGCATTAAATTTTTCTGATGTGAAAAAACAGTTAATCCATAAAATTAGGCACATAAACTTTTTTTCCTATACATTTGTAGCTTCAAAAAATGACGTATGGCTAAGAATTTAGTAATTGTAGAATCACCGGCTAAGGCTAAAACTATTGAAAAATTTTTAGGTAAAGATTTTATAGTAGAATCAAGTTTTGGCCATATTTCTGATCTTCCTTCTAAGGAATTAGGGGTTGATGTTGAAGGAGATTTTAAACCAAAGTATGAAGTTTCAAGAGATAAAAAAGCCGTTGTGAAAAAACTTAAAGATCTAGCCAAAAACTCCGATATGGTTTGGTTAGCAAGTGATGAGGATCGTGAGGGAGAAGCCATTGCGTGGCATTTAGCAGAGGCCTTAAATTTAGATAAAGCTAAAACAAAACGTATTGTTTTTCATGAAATCACAAAAACGGCCATTTTAAAAGCTATTGAAAACCCTCGAGGCATTGATTATAATTTGGTAGATGCACAACAAGCACGTAGAGTTTTAGATAGAATTGTAGGTTATGAGTTGTCCCCTGTGCTTTGGAGAAAGGTAAAAGGAGGACTATCGGCAGGAAGAGTGCAATCTGTTTCAGTAAGGTTAATTGTAGAGCGTGAGCGCGAAATCCAAGAATTTAAGTCGGTGGCGTCTTTTAGAATTGATGCTGAGTTCTCCAATGAAGCAGGACAGTCCTTCAAGGCAAAATTACCAAAGACCTTTTCAACGCAGGCCGAGGCTTATAAATTTCTGGAATCTAATATTAATGCAACTTTTAAAGTTTCAGAATTAGAAAAAAAGCCAGCTAAAAAATCACCAGCGGCACCATTTACAACATCAACACTTCAACAGGAAGCATCCAGAAAGCTGTATTTTTCAGTAAGTAAAACCATGACCATGGCTCAGCGTTTGTATGAATCCGGGCTAATTACATACATGAGAACGGATAGTGTTAATTTATCCAATGAAGCTAGAAAGGGTGCTCAAAATGAAATAGAATCTGCTTTTGGTTCAAAATATTCCAAACCCAGAAATTTTACTGGAAAATCAAAAGGAGCACAGGAAGCTCATGAGGCCATAAGACCTACAGATTTCTCATTGCATTCTGTAGATATTGACTGGGATCAATCACGTTTATACGATTTAATTTGGAAACGAGCCATTGCATCACAAATGAGTGAAGCAGAATTAGAGCGTACCAATGTGAAGATAAATTCATCAACTCACAAAGAACAATTTAATGCAAATGGAGAAGTCATCACTTTTGATGGATTTTTAAAAGTATATTTAGAAGGCAATGATGATGAAGATTTAGAGCAAGAAGGTATGTTGCCCGCCATGAAAACCAATGAAACACTTATAAATAACTACATAACCGCTACTGAACGATATACGCGTCCGCCATATCGTTATACGGAGGCTTCTTTGGTTAAGCAATTGGAAGAATTAGGTATTGGCAGACCGTCAACGTATGCGCCAACCATTTCAACCATTCAAAATAGAAATTATGTTGAAAAAGGCAGTGTGGAAGGTGTAGAGCGAAATTATACCCAACTAACACTTAAAAAAGGCGTTGTAAAAGATAAAATGCTAACTGAAAAGTATGGCTCAGATAAAGGAAAATTAGTTCCTACCGATATTGGAATGATCGTAACAGATTTCTTAGTAAATCATTTTGAACATATTTTAGATTACAATTTTACCGCTAAAGTTGAAGAAGATTTTGATGATATTGCCGAAGGTAAAGAAGATTGGACTAAAGTGATGAAAAGTTTTTACAAAGATTTTCATCCGCAAGTGGAGCATGTTCAAGAAAATGCCGACAGAGAATCTGGTGAACGTGTTCTGGGAACAGACCCAAAAACAGGTAAACAAGTGAGTGTTCGTTTAGGAAAATTTGGCCCTATGGTTCAAATAGGAACGGTTGATGATGATGAAAAACCGCAATTTGCCAGCCTTTCTCCAGACCAGCAATTAAATACCATTACCTATAATGAGGCCATGGATTTATTTCAATTACCTAAAAGTTTAGGCGCTTATAAAGGGGAAGAATTGGAAGTCAATAACGGTAGGTTTGGTCCTTATATTAAATATGGTGAAAAATTTGTATCACTTCCAAAAGGACAAGACCCATTAAGCATAGAACTTCAAGATGCTATTGAATTAATAAAAGAAAAAGAGGAAGCAGATGCCCCTATTTACACCTATAAAAACCTGCCTGTTCAAAAAGGGAAAGGACGATTTGGGCCTTTTATAAAATGGAACAATACGTTTATTAATGTTAACAATAAATATGACTGGGACAATTTATCAGATCATGATATTATAGAACTCATTGAAACAAAAATTCAAAAAGACATTGATAAAGTGGTGCATCATTGGGAAGAAGAAGGTATTCGTGTTGAAAAAGCACGTTGGGGAAGACATACTATTTTCAAGGGAAAAACCAAGATTGAATTAGATAAATCTATTGATGCTACTAAATTAACTTTAGATAAGGTCAAAAATATTATTGAAGAAAAAGCTCCAAAGAAAAAAGTTGCAAAGAAAAAATCACCAATAAAAAAGAAGTAGTTCATGAACTTTAATTTTCTATCGCCTGTTTCAGATTTTGTGTTGGCTCATAATGAGTTACTGTCTCAGCAATCACTTGGCAGAAAATTACGTGTTCATTCTAAAAAACATGGTATTCCAGATTTAGAAGGTGTTAATGTTGCTATTTTGGGAGTTCTGGAAAACAGAAACGACCATAATTACATTGGAGAAACATTTCATTTAAATGACATAAGAAAAGCGTTTTATGCGCTATTCCCTGGAAGTTGGAATACTACTATCGCAGATTTAGGCGATATTAATAAAGGAGAAAGCGTTGAGGATACTTATTTTGCGCTAAAAACTATCTTGGCAATTTTAATTGATAAGAAAATCATACCTATTATAATAGGAGGCACACAAGATTTAACCTACGCAAACTACAGGGCTTATGATTCCTTAATACCCATGGTTAATATGGTGAATATTGATAATAAGTTTGATTTAGGAGATTCTACCAAACCTATAAAAAATAATAGTTTTGTTGGTAAGATAATTTTAGACAAGCCTTACAACCTATTTAATTATGCAACCATTGGGTATCAAACCTATTTTAATTCGCAAGAAGAAATAGATTTAATGGATAAGCTTTATTTCGAATCGTATCGATTAGGGCAAATTTCAAAAGATGTAACGTTGGTAGAACCCGTACTTCGAGACGCAAATATTGTTAGTCTCGATTTAAATTCTGTAAAAAGTTCTGAGGTTAGTTTAAATCAAAAATATTCACCCAACGGTTTTGATGGTAAAGAAATTTGTGCCATATCACGTTATGCAGGAATTAGTAATAAAGTTTCATCCTTTGGAATTTATGAATACAAACCTTCAAAAGACGATGAAATTACCAGTATGCTAGTGGCGCAAATTATTTGGTATTTCATAGAAGGTGTTAATTACAGAATCAAGGATGATAATTTTACCGATGAAAATAATCATCAAAAATACATTACCTTAGTTGACGACCAAGAGCTCATCTTCTATAAGAGTAATAAAACAGGAAGATGGTGGATTGAAATTCCTTTTTTATTGGAGATAAATACTAAATTAAAGAGACATACGTTATTACCTTGCATGCATCAAGATTATTTAGACGCCTGTAATAATAAGGTTCCAGACCGTTGGTACAAAGCGTTTCAAAAAAATAGTATATAGATGTAAATACTGACTAAAAGATGAGTTTCATCGGTAAAATGTATTTTTTTTACGATGAAATGTATTTTTTTTTCAAAAATAGTTGTTTTTTTAAAAATATATAAATATGTTTACGCTCTCAAAATGAAGCTTAAATAATTAACCTCGAGTTTTCTATGGATATGAAGAAGTTTATTTTATTAACTGTATTACTAGTACTACTAGCAAGTTGTGGCTCTAACGATAGAGGCGAATTAGTAGGCGTTCAAGGTAAGAAATGGCATCCAGAAAAGCCTTTCGGAATGGAACTTGTTCCTGGAGGCGCTTTTATAATGGGTAAAGCAGATGACGATTTAGCTGGTGTGCACGATGCATCTGCTAAAACAGTAACTGTTAGATCTTTTTATATGGATGAAACCGAAATAACTAACAGTGAATACCGTCAATTTGTAAATTGGGTAAGAGATTCAATTGTTAGAACCAAGTTAGCTATTTTAGCTGATGAAATTGGTAAAGTTCCAGATGATGGTGGTATTGGTGAGTATGCTTTTAAAGATGCCGATACAGCCAATATGTCTGTGTATGAAAAGTATATGTTTGAAAACTATACAGGTTTAGGACCAACAGGATACGAAGGAAGAAAATTAAACAAAGATGTTGATTTAATTTATGATACCGAAGATTATCCAGATGAGTGGTACACAGAAGTGATGGATACCATGTATCTTCCTATTGAAGAATCATATAACGGTCAACGTACTTGGGATGTGAAGAAATTTCAATTCCAATACACTTATATGGATATTCAAAAAGCAGCAAAAAACAGAAATTTAAAGCGTAAAGACGTTTTGATTAAAGAACAGATTGAAGTTTATCCAGACACTACAACTTGGATTAGAGATTTCGCTTATTCTTATAACGAGCCCATGCATAACGATTATTTTTGGCACGATGCTTACAGCGATTATCCTGTGGTTGGCGTTACTTGGCAACAGGCCAAAGCATTTTGCCAATGGAGAACACTTTATAAAAATTCTTATCAAAAATCAAGAAAAGGAGCAGCTTTTGTAAATTCTTTCAGATTACCTTCTGAAGCTGAATGGGAGTACGCAGCAAGAGGTGGTTTGCAAGCAGCAACCTATCCTTGGGGCGATTATTATACCAAGAGCGATAGAGGTTGTTTTATGGCAAACTTTAAACCGGTAAGAGGTGATTATGCAGCAGATCAAGCATTATACACTGTTGAAGCTAAATCTTATGAGCCTAACGATTATAACTTATATAATATGGCTGGTAACGTATCAGAATGGGTAAACGCTTCATACGATCCATCATCTTACGATTATGTTTCAACCATAAATCCAAGTGTTAACGATAATAACAATCAGCGTAAAGTAGTTCGTGGCGGATCTTGGAAAGATGTTGCATATTTTTTACAAGTTAGTTCAAGAGATTATGAATATGCAGATTCAGCAAGATCTTACATAGGATTCAGAACCGTTCAAGATTACATGGGGACTCAAGTAACCAAAAACGGAAAAAAGAATTAATCAAAAATTTTAAACAACAATTTAATACTATTAATTAACCTACTTAAGTATTTAACTTAAATTAAAAACCGAAAATTATGGCACAGTCAAGAGCAAGTAAGAAATTTATGAATTTAGCTTACGGATTAGGAGCATCAATTGTAATCGTTGGAGCACTATTTAAAATCATTCACTTTGAAATTGGACCTTTAACAGGTAACGTTATGTTAACTATTGGTTTAGTTACAGAAGCAATTATCTTTGCAATATCAGCATTTGAACCAGTTGATAGCGAATTAGATTGGTCTCTAGTATATCCAGAGTTAGCTGGAGGAGAATCTACACACAGCAAAAAAGAATCAAAAGACGCCCAAGGTCTACTTTCAAAAAAATTAGATGAGTTATTAAAAGACGCTAAAATTGATGGCGAATTAATGGCAAGTTTAGGAGACAGCATTAAAAACTTTGAAGGCGCAGCAAAAAATATGGCACCAGCTGTAAATTCTATTGAAGCAACCAGAAAATATGGTGAAGAATTATCATTAGCTGCTGCTCAAATGGAGTCTTTAAATAGCTTATATAAAGTTCAATTAGAAAGCATTAATCGTCAAGCATCAATTAATGAAGAATCAATTGAAAATGCCGCTAAATTAAAAGAACAAATGCAATCATTAGCATCTAACTTATCATCATTAAACGGTGTTTATGGTGGTATGTTATCTGCAATGACTAAAAACTAATCATGGTTTTTTATACCCAAATTTTAATATTTAACCAAAAAACCTAATTAGAAATGGCAGGAGGAAATTTATCACCCAGACAGAAAATGATCAACTTGATGTATTTAATATTTATAGCCATGCTAGCGTTAAATATGTCAAAAGAAGTGCTTTCAGCATTTGGATTAATGAACGAAAAACTAACCGAGTCCAATGAAGCAGCTGCAGAACGCAATGCCGCTTTTATGGCCGGATTAGAGCAAAAAGCTAGTGAACAACCAGCTAAATACGAACCCTTAAAAGCACAAGCAAGTCAAATCAAATCATTGGCTAATAATTTTGATGCTTATTTAGAGAGTTTAAAAACTAAAATGATTGCCAAGATTGATAATCCTACAGACTATGAAATCATGGATAAAGGAGATTATCTTGATGAAAATTTCTTTAAAGGAGACATCATCAAACCAGACGGAAAAGAATTTTTAAGTCAAATAGCAACCTTTAGAGATGGCGTGGTTAAAGTGTTATCAAATCAGGAAGGCATGGAAGCTGTTATAGACGATGTTAAAAAGAAATTCAATACCGATGCTGTAAAGCGTGGCGCTGGAAAAGTTGAATGGTTAGACCACAATTTTAAAGGATTTCCTTTAGTGGCTTCGTTAACAAAAATGACCCAACTTCAATCTGATATTAAAACAACAGAATCTGAAGTGATGTCAACCATGTTAAAAGGTACACTAACCAGCGAAGTGTCTATGACCAACTATACAACCTTACTAGAAACCACAAAATCAGCTTACTTTAATGGCGAGCAGTTTGATGGTCAAATCGTGTTAGGAAGAAAAGATAATTCAACTAAACCTAACCGAGTAGAATTGACTTTAGACGGAAGAAAGCTTTCTGATAAAGAATATGCTATTGAAGAAGGAAAAGTAAAATTAAAAGTTGGAACCGGTAGTGTGGGAGAACATAAAATAGGAGGGAAATTGATTTTCGTCCAAGATGGTGAAGAAGTTGAAGTGCCTGTAGAACAATCATTTGCTACGGTTGCAAAACCAAATGCAGCTACCATTTCTGCTGATAAAATGAATGTGGTATATCGTGGTGTTAAAAACCCAATGACGATTTCATTTGCTGGAATAGCAGATAATAATGTAAAAGCTAATGCTCCTGGATTGACAAAAGTAAATGGAATTGGTAAATATGTTATGGATGCTACACAAATTAAAGGCAGAGAAGTTACCATTAATGTTACTGGAGTTTTAGATGGTAAATCAATACCAGATAATGCAACATTCAGAATTAAAGATTTACCAAAACCAACAGGTACTGTTCGAGGTGAAGATGGGTCTTTAAACATGCAACGTAATAGTCTTGAAATTTCAACCATTGGAGCAAAATTTGATGATTTTGATTTTGAATTACCATTAAGTGTAACAGGATTTAAATTTAAAGTTCCAGGACAACCTACTATTGAGGTTAATGGTAATAAATTAGATACAAGAGCTAAACAAGCGTTAAGCAAAGCAAAACGTGGTAGTGGCATTCAGATTTTTGATATTGAAGCCAAAGCACAAGGAGTAAGTGTTATACTTAAAAAAGTATCGCCAGTATTTATTGAGCTTACAAATTAGAATAAAACAGATGAAACATCCATAATTTAAATTTAGTATATATTAGCTAAATCCATTATGGATGTATCCTCTAATCATTGAATAACAATAAAAACATACACATGAAATTGAAAAGTTTTTTATTAACCGTTACAACCCTTTTTGCTATATCAGGGGTATTTGCCCAAGCAAATATTCTTAATGCAAAAAGTCCTGAGGAAATTGGAGTTAGAACAGAGGCACAAAAAGCTATTGACAATGATAAACCATTGGAGTATGGTTATGTTGATGATAGAGATATCCTTTTTGCAAAAATGACTTGGGAAAAAGTGGTTCTTGATGAACGAGCTAACTTTCCATTATACTACCCCATTGACACCAATAATATAGGTAGTAACAGACGCTCATTATACGATGTTCTTATCAAGAACATTAAAAATGGGAATATAAAAAACATTTATGATGATTCTTATTTTACTGGAAAACGTACTTTAAAAGATATTCAATCTGCATTAGTTAAAATTGATACCACCGAATTAGGTATTGAGCAAATCAATGCTGGTGAAGAATTATCACCAGAATATATCAACAGGAGAGATATTACAGCTGCCGATATAAAAGAATATCGAATAAAAGGCTTGTGGTATTTTGATAAGCGTCAAGCTGAAATGAAATATAGACTTTTAGGAATTGCTCCAGTAGCGCCAGATGTTCAAACCATTGATCAAGAAACTCCAGATTTAGTGCCTTTATTTTGGGTGTTTTTCCCAGATGCCAGAAACGTATTGCACGAAGCCAAAGCTTTTAATAATGAAAACAGCACCATGCCTTTTTCATTTGATCATATTTTAAACGCAAGACGTTTTCATGGGTATATTTATAAAGAAGAAAATGTACAAGGCGATAGAGCTATTACCGAGTACGTCTCACAAAATGCTTTAATGCAATTGTTAGAATCTGATAGGATTAAAGATAAGATTAGAGATTTTGAACTTGATATGTGGACTTATTAATTAAATATCAGTCTTAAATAATTTTAAACCGCTCAAATTTTGAACGGTTTTTTTATGACCAAAAAATAATAATCTGTGTATCTTCGTGCTTAAGATGGAAGTAGATTTTATTATTGTAGGCAATGGTTTGGCCGGTATCAGTTTTTGTGAACAACTTAGAGCCCATCATAAAACATTTGTGGTTTTTGATAACCATTCTCAACAATCTTCTTTGGTTGCTGGCGGCTTGTATAATCCTGTCGTTTTAAAACGGTTTACACCCGTTTGGAAAAGTAAGGAACAATTACAAATTGCCTTAAAAATGTATCATTCTTTAGAGGATGAATTTAATATAAAAATCGATTATAAAATGCCTGTTCTCAGAAAATTTTCATCCATGGAAGAACAGAATGATTGGTTTATTGCCTCAGATAAACCCATATTATCCGAATATCTTTCAATAAAGATTGTTAAGAATAAAAATCAACATATTAATGCTCCTTTTGGATTTGGAGAAGTTTTGCAAACAGGTAGATTGGATGTTAAAACCTTGATGGATGCTTACAAAGAATATTTGTTAAAACAGGAAAGATTTATTGAAATAGCCTTTGATTATAAAGAATTGGAGATACTTGATAACGGATTTTCTTATCAAGGAATTACAGGTAAAAACATAGTGTTTGCAGAAGGTTACGGCCTTAAAAAAAACAGCTTTTTTAATAATTTACCTCTTGTGGGAACTAAAGGTGAATTATTAGTGATTCATGCACCAGATTTAAACATTGATTTTGTATTGAAAAGTTCCGTTTTTTTAATTCCGTTAGACAACCATTTTTATATCGTTGGGGCAACATACAATTGGGTTAATACCAGTAATGATATTTCTAAAGAGGCTGAAGAAGAGCTTTTAAGTAAATTAAAAACTTTTGTAACCTGTCCTTTTAAAATTATAAATCAGGTTGCAGGTATTAGGCCAACGGTTAAAGACAGACGTCCTTTGGTTGGGCAACATGCTATACATAAGGCTATGTATATCTTAAATGGATTGGGAACCAGAGGTGTTATGATAGGTCCTTATGTTGCTAAACAATTGTTTGATTTTATTGAATATGGAAAACCTTTGGAAAACGACATAGATATTAAACGGTTTCAATAACTATGTATTAGAGGCTTCTTTATCATAATGGATAAATAGGTTAATCCAAATATTTCTTGAAAGCCTCATAATAATGGGCATAAATACCACTAAAACCCCAACAATGGCTATAAAAGTAGTTTTTAAATCGGTGCTAAAAATTACATTTGTAATCACAAAGGTTGCCACAGCAAAAGCTATTCCTAAGGCATAACTAACGTACATAGCGCCATAAAAAAAAGAAGGTTCTAAACGGTATTTTGTATGGCATTTGGAGCAGCGATCGTTAATTTTTAGCGTATTTCCTAAATGATAAGGGTTCTTGTAAGTATACATAGATTCTTCATGGCACTTAGGACAATTCCCAGTTAGCATGCTGTATAATGCAGTTCCTTTTTTAAACATATAATTTAATGTATTTTTGCTTTCGCAATTTACGAGGTAAAAGTAAGTTTAAATTAATAACGCTTTGTAATATTAGTTACATTTTATGATGAACATTCACAATTTATCAATTTCATTCCAAGGAGATTATCTTTTTGAAGACATTACCTTTAAGTTAGATAATGGCGATAGAGTTGGGTTAATTGGTAAAAACGGCGCTGGGAAATCTACCATGCTTAAAATACTATCAAAAGAACTCGAGCCAGATTCTGGTCAGATTGCCACAGATAAAACCCTTAAAATAGGATTTTTAAAACAAGATATTGACTTTGATTATGGTAGAACGGTACTGGAAGAAGCCTATGAAGCTTTTTTTGAAATAAAGCAAATAGAAATAAAAGTTGAAGACATCAATCAGCAACTCGCAGACCGAATCGATTATGAAAGTGAAGCCTATCACCAATTAATGGTGGATGTTAATGAATATCATCATCAGTATGAAATTTTAGGGGGCTATAATTATCAAGGAGAAACCGAAAAAATTCTTCAAGGCTTAGGTTTTCAAAGAGCAGATTTTAACAAACTTACAGAAACCTTTTCTGGTGGTTGGCGTATGCGTATAGAATTAGCAAAGCTCTTGTTGCAAAATAATGATATTTTGTTATTAGATGAGCCAACAAACCATTTAGATATTGAATCCATCATTTGGCTCGAAGGGTTTTTAAACAATTATTCTGGGGCTGTTGTGATAGTCTCTCACGATAAAATGTTTTTAGATAATGTAACCAATAGAACCATTGAAATTTCATTAGGTAGAATTTATGATTACCCTAAACCGTATTCAAAATATTTAGTACTGCGTCAAGAATTGAAAGTTCAACAGTTGGCTTCACAAAAAAATCAGCAAAAGCAAATAGAACAAACCGAGAAGCTTATCGAAAAATTTCGCGCCAAAGCTTCAAAAGCTACCATGGCACAATCTCTCATTAAAAAATTGGATCGTATTGATAGAATTGAAGTTGATGAAGACGATAACAGTGTCATGACGCTTAAGTTTCCTATTTCTATTACACCTGGAAAAGTCATTGTTGAAGCGCATAATATTTCAAAAAATTATGGCGATAATCAAGTTTTAAAACATATTGATATTGTTATTGAACGCGATAGTAAAACAGCCTTTGTGGGGCAAAACGGGCAAGGTAAATCAACGCTTGCCAAAATTATGGTTGGAGACATCAAGTATGATGGCCATTTAAAATTGGGTCATAATGTACAAATAGGCTATTTTGCCCAAAATCAAGCCGAATATTTAGATGGTAATAAAACCGTTTTAGATACCATGATTGATTCGGCCAATGAAACCAACAGGAGTAAGGTAAGAGATATTTTAGGCTCGTTTTTGTTCAGGGGCGATGAGGTTGATAAATATGTTAGAGTTTTATCTGGAGGAGAGAGAAACCGCTTGGCCTTAGCTAAATTATTGCTTCAGCCTTTTAATGTTTTAATCATGGATGAGCCTACCAATCATTTAGACATTAAATCAAAAAAGGTTTTAAAAGAAGCTTTAATAAAATTTGAAGGCACTTTAATTTTAGTGTCCCATGATAGAGATTTTCTTCAAGGATTAACCAATAAAGTGTATGAGTTTAAAGATCATAAGATTAAAGAATATTTAGGAGATATTGACTTTTATTTAGAGCAACGTAACGTTCAAACCCTTAGAGAAGTTGAAAAACGTCAGGTTATTAAAGAAGCCCCAAAGGAAAAAAAGCAACAGTCTTATGAAGATCAAAAAAAAATAAAATCTTTAAACAATAAATTAAGTAACGTAGAAGCTCAAATTAGTCAATTAGAAAAAGAGATTAAAAACATTGATTTTTCACTGGAAATTAATTATGAAGAAGTAACCTCTAAGCCCAATTTTTTTGATAATTATCAAAAAAAGAAAACAACATTGCAAGAATTAATGCAAAAATGGGAAGCTATTCAGATAGCTATAGAAAGTTTTTAAGAGTGTGTTTTTAAGTTTTTTTTAACACAAATCCATTAAACTTAACAATAGCTTTGTAGTCATACTACTTTAACCCATCAACAAATGCGAAAAATAATACTTTCCATTATAGGAATTTTACTTATAGTAATGTCCTTTTTTTTAGCAAAATCTTTAATAGCCAGTAAAAATAAACCCAAACCTGTTCTTGAGAAAGTTATAAAAACAGTATTTGTTGATACCGTAAAAAATGGTCAAATACAAATACAGTTGCCTGCAAATGGTAGTTTGGTAGCTAAACGCCGTGTAGAAATTTACTCTGAAGTACAAGGAATTTTTAAAACAGGAAACGTTTTGTTTAAACCTGGTCAAAGATTCAGTGCAGGGCAAACATTAATTCGTATAGATGCCTCAGAATATTACGCAAGTGTTCAATCTTCAAAAAGTAATTTGTACAATGCCATTGCTGCTATCATGCCAGATTTAAGATTGGATTTTCCTGAGGTTTATCAAAAATGGCAAGACTATCTCAATTCTTTCGATTTAAGTAAATCTACACCAAAATTGCCCGAAATGTCTTCAGAAAAAGAAAATTACTTCATAACAGGGCGAGGTATTGTATCAAATTATTACAATTTAAAAAACCTAGAGCAAAGACTCACTAAATATATCATTACGGCTCCTTTTTCTGGAGTACTAACGGAAGCTTTGGTAACAGAAGGCACTTTAATTAGAAACGGACAAAAGTTGGGAGAGTTTATAGATACTTCAGAATATGAAATGGAAGTAGCCATTAGCAAATCATATGCTAATTTGTTAAAAGTAGGAGAAGAAGTAGCACTAAATAATTTAGATAATACAGGTCATTACGTAGGAACGATTTCCAGGGTAAATGGCAGTGTAGATCAGGCAACCCAAACCATTACAGCCTATATTGATGTTAAAGACCCAAATTTAAAAGAAGGTATTTATTTAGAAGCTCATATAAAAGGAGAAACGGTAGAAGATGCTATTGAAATAGATAGAAATTTAGTGTTGGAAAGTCAGGAAATATTTATAGTAACTAATGAAACATTGGATGCATTACCTGTAAAACCTATTTATTTTTCTGAAACAAAAGTGGTTATTAAAGGCGTTCCTGACGGAACCATTATTCTTAAAAAGGCTGTTCCTGGGTCGTATGCAGGTATGTTGGTTAAACCTTTTAAAGCTAACTAATTTCCCATGAGAAAAGTAATAGCCTATTTTATTAGATACCATGTTGCAGTAAATATTTTTATCATTGCTTTTTTTGCTTTTGGAATTATTGGATTATTGTCATTAAAATCGTCCTTTTTTCCTTTAACAGATTCTAAAATAATCAACATTAATATTGCCTATCCTGGTGCTTCACCACAAGAAATTGAGGAAGGCATTGTTCTTAAAATTGAAGATAATTTAAAAGGATTAAAAGGGGTTGATAGAGTTACGTCGGTATCTAGAGAAAATAGCGGAATCATAACAGTTGAAATTCAAAAAGGAGAAAACATTGATTTCATGCTTCTTGAAGTCAAAAACGCTGTGGACAGAGTACCGTCATTTCCAACAGGCATGGAGCCTTTAATTGTTGCTAAACGAGAAGAAGTCCGGCAAACTATCTCCTTTGCAGTAAATGGAAAAGATGTTCCATTGGCTACCTTAAAACAAATAGCAAGGCAAATTGAAAACGACCTGCGCACTATTGATGGGATTTCTCAAGTAGAATTATCGGGTTACCCAGTTGAAGAAATAGAAATAGCCGTAAATGAAACGAGTCTATTAGCTTATAATCTTACATTTGATGATGTTTCTCAAGCCGTTAGCGCCTCAAATATCTTGGTAACCGGCGGTAATATTAAGACAGATGCTGAAGAATATTTAATAAGAGCCAATAACAGAAATTATTATGGTGATGAGCTCTCAAATATTATTGTAAAAGCTTCAAATGATGGTAAAATTGTAAGGTTAAAGGACGTTGCCATCATTAGAGATCGTTTTGCTGAGACGCCTAATGCAGCTTATTTTAATCAACAGCTTTCAGTAAATATAACCATTACCAGTACTAATAGCGAAGATTTAATTTCTTCGGCAGATCAAGTAAAACAATACATTGAAGCATACAACCAAAAGTATAACAATGTAAGGTTAGATGTTGTTAGAGATTTATCGATCACATTAAACCAGCGTACTGAGTTGCTTACCAAAAATGCTATTGCAGGTATGTTATTGGTATTACTGTTTTTATCACTTTTTTTAAATACCAGAGTGGCTTTTTGGGTCGCTTTTGGGTTGCCTATATCCTTTTTGGGAATGTTTATTTTTGCAGGCCAGTTTGATGTTACCATCAATGTGCTTTCACTCTTTGGGATGATTATCGTGGTAGGTATTCTGGTTGATGATGGTATTGTGGTTGGTGAAAATATTTATCAACACTATGAAAAAGGGAAAAGCCCCATACAAGCTGCTATTGATGGAACTATGGAAGTAATTCCACCAGTTGTTTCTGCCATTATCACCACCTTATTAGCCTTTTCACTGTTTTTGTTTTTAGATAGCAGGATAGGAGAGTTTTTTGGTGAGGTTTCCATCATAGTTATCCTAACGCTTTCCGTATCATTAATAGAAGCACTCATTATATTGCCAGCGCATTTAGCACATTCAAAGGCTTTACATAAAATGGAAGTTGAAAAGCATCCATCAAAAATTAAGCAATTTTTTTCTAAGATGCGTGAAGTAAACAAATTGGGCGATAGGTTTATGCGTTATTTACGCGACAACATGTATACGCCTACATTGGAATTTGTTTTAAAATTTAAAATGCTGGCCTTATCTATCTTCATAGTATTATTAATTTTAACATTCGGGTCAATAGGTGGCGGAATCATAGGTGTAACGCTGTTTCCATCCATTGCAAGTGATACAGTTTCTATAGAGCTAGATATGCCAAACGGAACCAATGTTAAGGTTACAGACTCTATTATATCAATGATTGAAGAGAAGTCATTTATTGTGAACAAAGAATTTACGGAAAAATATTTAAAAGGAACCGATAAAGTGCTTTTTGAGAATACCATATTATCCTTAAATAGTAGCTCAAGTGCACGATTAGAGATTAATTTATTGCCAGGTGAAGAACGTCCAGATGCTATCAACACCTCATTAGTGGCCAACAGATTAAGGGAATTGGTAGGCCCCGTTATTGGTGTAGAGCGATTAATTTTTGGCTCTGGTGGAAATTTTGGAGGAAGCCCGGTTTCTGTATCATTATTAAGCAATAATATTTCTGAATTAAAAGCAGCTAAATTTGAGTTAAAAACGTTTCTTGAAAGTAATCCATTGTTAAAGGATATTGAAGATAATGATCCTGCTGGTATTAAGGAAATACGCTTAGAACTTAAAGAAAACGCTTATCTACTAGGGTTAGATTTAAGAACCGTAATGAGTCAAGTAAGAGCAGGATTTTTTGGTGTTCAGGCACAACGTTTTCAAAGAGGTCAAGACGAGATTAGGGTTTGGGTAAGATACGACAGAAGTAATAGAGAATCTATCAACGATTTAGACAATATGCGTATTGTTACACCAACTGGTGAGCGTGTTAATTTTAAAGATATTGCTACTTATACCATAGAAAGAGGCGATGTTGCCATAAACCATTTAGAAGGTCAAAGAGAGATTCAGGTATCAGCAGATTTAAAGGATCCTAGCAACAGTGCAACAGACATTCTGGACGATATTAGAACCATGTTTATCCCTGAATTACAATCAAAATATCCAACCATTTCCGCTTCTTTTGAAGGACAGAACAGAGAAGCTACAAAATTATCTCGATCTTTAAAAAGTGCTGGTGGCATCATTCTTTTGCTTATTTATATTACCATAGCCTTTACCTTCAGAAGTTATAGTCAACCTTTATTTCTCATTTTATTAGTGCCATTTAGTTTAACCGCTGTGGCTTGGGGTCATTGGTTATTAGGCTTTCCTGTGAATGTCATTTCACTTTTAGGAATTATTGCATTAATTGGTATCATGGTTAATGATGGTTTGGTGTTGATAGGTAAGTTTAATTCAAATTTAAAAGAAGGGATGAAGTTTGAAGAAGCACTTTTAAATGCGGGAAAATCAAGATTTAGGGCCATCTTTTTAACCTCACTTACCACCATAGCAGGGTTAGCACCATTACTGTTGGAAAAAAGTCGTCAGGCGCAATTTTTAAAACCCATGGCAATATCCATTTCATTCGGAATTTTTTATGCAACCATTTTAACCTTATTGCTATTGCCTGTATTATTATCTTTTAGTAACAGTATTAAACAAAATGTAAAATGGTTAGCTACAGGCAATAAAGTCACAAAAGAAGAAGTAGAACGTGCTATTAAAGAACAAATTGAAGAACATGAAAAATAGATGGATGTTTTTAATGGTTATGCTGGGTGTTTGTAATGCAATTGCCCAGCAAAAAATATTAACACCCAATGAGGCTGTTAAGCTGGCATTAGACAATAATTATGGAATTAAACTGGCAAACAACCAACTTGAAGTCGCCAAAAATAACGCAAGTATCTTAAACGCTGGGTATTTGCCAAGCATAACCGGTAATGCAGGAGCTTCTATTGATAAACAAGATTCTGAAGGAGAACTAGCTAATGGAGAAGTAAGAAGTGCTAAAGGTGCAGAAACAAGACGTTATAATGCGTCAATAAATTTAAACTATACCTTGTTTGATGGTTTAGGAAGAAGCTATGATTATAAACAACTTAAAGAACGTTATCAGTTAACCGAGTTACAAGCCAAAGAAACCATTGAAAACACAGTTTTTCAATTATTTAGTATTTATTATGATGTAGCACAGTTAACAGAGAATACACTGGCTTTAGAGCAAACACTTACTATCTCTAATGATAGATTATTACGCGCCAAATACCAGTTTGATTATGGACAAAGCACTAAACTGGGTGTTTTAAATGCAGAGGTTGATATCAATAATGACAGTATTAATTTAATTAATGCAAAACAACAATTAAAAAATTTTAAGCGCGATTTAAATGTAGTTTTAGGCAATGTTATTGCACATGATTTTGATGTAGACACTGCGATAAATTTTGATGTGTTGTTTATTAAAGAAGAACTTTTTGAAAAAGCCAAAACCAGAAATATTGCTTTATTACAAGTTGAAAAAAATATTAATATTAGTCAATTTGATATAAAAACCAATAAAGCACAATTATTTCCAACCATTGGCGTAGTGGGTTCTTATGGATGGAATGAATCTTCAAATAACAGTCCATTAGCTTTTACCCTTCAAAACACAAGTTCAGGTGTTACTGGAGGATTAAATTTAACGTGGAATTTGTTTGATGGTGGAAGCACTATGACTAGAATAAAAAATGCGCAGATTAATTTAGAGAGTCAAAAACTTCAAAAAGAACAATTGCTTGATGATGTTGAAAGAAATTTTTATAATGCTTGGGATGATTATCAAAATAAATATAATATTTATAAAATACAGGAAAACAACATTTTAACCTCGCAAAATAATTTTGATCGTACTCAAGAAAAGTTTAAGTTAGGTCAAGTAAACTCCATTGAATTTAGGCAAGCGCAACTTAATCTATTAAATGCTGAATTAAGCCGAAATCAAGCCAAATATCAAGCTAAATTGGCCGAATTACAAATGCTTCAAATAAGTGGTGAGCTTTTGAATGTTAATTTTTAATGGCTCAAAAAATCAATTTTTTATTAAAATTTTCTTTGTTTGATGTAATTTGTATATGGAGAGCATGTAGTTCATCGACTCTTAAATGTTAAAAAAAGTTGTAGTTCATCGAATAAAATAGTTTTTAATCGTATTTTTAGCTACTTTCGTTAAAGAATTAATCCCAAATTTATTCGATATGAAAATCTTTAACTACATAGCTGTCATATTTTTTGTATCAGCATTTACATTCGCAGGCGTATCTCCTAAAGAAAAAGAAGCATTATTAGCTTTATATAATTCAACCAATGGAAAAGAATGGAATTCTACTTGGGATTTAAATGCCTCTGAAGACACTTGGTATGGTGTGAAAATTGAAAATGGCCAAATTGTAGAGTTAAATCTTCAGTTTAATAATCTTCAAGGAGAATTACCTCAAGAAATCGGTCATTTAACTGCCTTGAAAAAAATCAACTTTGGTTTTAACAAATTAACAGGTTCTTTACCAACCTCTATTGCTAATTTAAAGGAATTGACCTCTTTAGAATTATTTATGAATAGTTTAGAAGGTGTTATACCTTCAGAATTAGGAGCATTGAATAAATTAGAGTATTTAAAACTTTACAGCAATAAATTTACAGGAGAAATACCATCAACTTTAATGGGATTAACAAACCTAAAAGAACTTTTATTAGGAAGTAATTTTTTAACAGGAACCATTCCTTCTCAAATATATGCCTTATCACAATTGAAAAAATTGAGTTTAATGGATAATAAATTGGAAGGAGAAATACCGATAGAATTAGCCCAACTTAAAGATTTAGAAGAATTAATATTATCTAGCAATCAATTAACAGGAGATTTACCGATGGCTTTTATGAATTTAACCAAATTAAACACCATCATGGTGAGTGATAATAAGTTAAACCAAGATTATGTTAGCATATCTGGAAAAAACCCACCAAGCTTAATGCAGCTTCAAATACAAAGCGCCACAGCTACTATGGATTTAGAAAAAGAATAGTTTTGAATTAAGTTAGAGTTTTAGAGTTTACAAATTAATTTTTAACGGGTAACATACTAATATGTTGCCCGTTTTTTGTCTTTTTACACCATAACAAAGTATTGTTGTTATGTTTAGTTATTGGTTTCCTTCGGTTATAAGCTATCTCTTTTATACGTAAATATTTTTTTAATATTCTCATGTTCATTCAAACAAAATAAATTTGTAAGTTAATATAAGTTAAAAATTTTTATTTTATGTATTTCATCGAAAAAATTGGTATTTCATAGGTTTTTTTTATATTTTTGTTTTATAATTATACGAAAACATATCTAGTTTTTAATTATAAAAATATAACCATGAAAAAGTTTACAAATTTAATATGGGTATTTCTTCTAATTTTTGGAAGCGTACATGCTCAGCAAGAAAAAGGAATTATAGGAACTAATAATTGGCTTTATGGTTGGACAGAATTTAAACCTAACTTAGAGAGATATGGTGAGCCTACCCAAATAATAACTGGAAACATTACTACAGACACTAAGCTTTCTAAAAGAGATATTTATTTGTTGATTGGTAATGTGTTTGTTACCAATAAAGCGACACTTACTATAGAACCAGGAACTGTCATTCTCGGTGATTACAAATCTAATGCATCGCTTACCATTGCCAAAGGAGCAAAAATAATTGCCGATGGTTTAGAGACAGACCCTATTGTTTTTACCTCCAATAGTAGTTTAAAAAGATCGGGTGATTGGGGAGGAATTATTATACTTGGTGATGCACCTACCAATAAATTCGGTAATGGTTCTGTCGCTTCATATTATTCAAATCTAAATAAAACAGATTATGTAAACACAAATTATGGTGGAGACAACGTGCAAAATGATGCCGGAATATTAAAGTATGTTAGAATAGAGTTTGCTGGGAAAAGACTTAAAGGTGGTGGTAACTTCAATGGTATACTGTTGGCTTGTGTTGGAAAAAAGACTGTTTTAGAAAACATTATGGTAAGCTACTCCGCTGGAAATTCTCTTGAGGTTATTGGAGGAGAAGTTTTTTTAAGCAAAATAGTTTCTTACAGGTCCAATAGCAATGATTTTAAGTTTAATTATGGTACTCAATCCAGTTTAATTAATTCGCTAGCTGTAAGGTCTCCATATATATCTAATAGTTCGGGTGCAAGATGTATGCAAATTGTTTCGTATGATAAAGAAGAAGAAGTGGATTTTACAAAACCAGAAACTAATGTTGTTGCTAAAAATATAACACTGATCAATCAAAGTGAAAATTTAAATTCCGATATAGAAAAGGGTTTGGTTAAAGAGTCTGTTTATGTAGCAAAAAACACCAACTTAGAGATGAATAAAAGTGTTATTTCAGGTTTCAATCCAGCGGTTATATTCGAAGAAAAAATTATTGTTAACCAAGAAAGTCTAAAGAAAATTGTATTTACAGACATGTATTTTAACAACTGTAACGGAAACATCTTTGTTGAGAATAATTCTAATAATGAGGACTTAGAAAACTGGTACGGCAATTCAGCATTTTTTAATGTGTATTCTAAGAGTTATAATTCTGAAACATTTATTGATTTGAATAACGAGAGTAGACCAGATTTCAGATTAAGAATTAACAAAATAATAGCAACAAACGATCTTGACCCTGATTTAAGAATGGATTGAGCGTAAAAAATTTAATAGTAGTTTAATAAAAACCATAGGTCTTTCTGTTATCATACATGATGTTCTTAAACACTAAAATTTCTTTTGATTTAATAGCAATTATTACAAACGTAATTTTAATTGTAACATAAGGCAGTGGTGTAAAAGCGATAATTGTTTCTAAAGGTTTTTGTTTGACTTAAGAAAAAATATCGTATGAGACATTTTACCGTTTTTAAAATTGCTATTTTTGTAGCATTCCTTTTTTCTCAAATCATAAAGGCTCAAATAGTTATTGGCACACCCAATTTAGGTTTTAGTCAAGCCTGCGCTAGCAGCACTTTCAATACCTATAACGTTACTTTTTCTTTTTCACCAGAAACGGCCTTACTTGCATCAAATCAATTCATTATCGAACTGTCTGATGCCACAGGAAGTTTTGCCAATGCAACTACTATTTATACATCAAATCCCGGAGCAGTAACCGTATCTCCAGCCACATTAAATTTTTCAATTCCAACTACAACAATTGGTGAAAGTTTTAGAATTAGAATTAAAAGTACTGCACCAGTAGCTACAAGTTCTAGTTCTGCAGTTTTTGCGGCCTATTTTAAACTTCAAGACACACCATTTACTATTAATAATTTAATTTCAACCGGAATTTATTGTGCGGGTGGAAGTTATTTGTTAACCATTGATAATCCCGGATTCGGATCTAACGATTCTCCTTTACAGTATCCTTCTCTAACCTTTAATTGGTATAAAGAAACCAGTGCCACAACCTCGGTTTTTGTGTCTAAAGGACCAAGTTTATCCGTTAATGAACCGGGGACTTATTTTGTTGAAACCGATTATGGTTCTTGTACTTCCAATTCATTTTCAAACCGTGTAACCGTAAGTGAATCTAGTTCTGCAACTGCGGCTTCTATAAGCTCTAGTTTAGGTAATCCATATTGTTCAAATGATGGTGAAACTACCTTGAGCACTATCAATGCTTTAGGTTATCAATGGTTTAAAGATGGTGTAGCCATTTCTGGTGCAACAAATCAAATGTATAACACCAACGAATCTGCAAACTTTTCGGTAGCGATCAATTTAGGAGAATGCTCTACAAATGCTTCCATAAATCTTGTAAGTACTGGATTTAACAGCAGCATTGATGTTGAAGACATTAACCAACTTGAATCTGGAGAAACACTTATTGCTACCGTTACAACAGATGCTATGAATCCTGAATTTAAATGGTTTTTAAACGCTATTGAAATATCTAGTGCGACTCAAAATTTTTATGAAATCTCCCAAACAGGTCAGTATAGAGTTGTTATTAATCAAACTACGGGATGCATTGCTTCAAATGAATTTTTATTTACGGTATCTGAGCCATTTCCAGATGTATCAAACATTCCCAATTTAATAAGTCCTAACGGCGATG
The DNA here is from genome assembly GCA_002784145.1 of Flavobacteriaceae bacterium CG_4_10_14_3_um_filter_33_47. Classification (GTDB taxonomy): domain Bacteria; phylum Bacteroidota; class Bacteroidia; order Flavobacteriales; family Flavobacteriaceae; genus Yeosuana. The sequence goes on from PFKE01000132.1 coordinate 29,816, forward strand.
GAATTAATGATACTTGGGTTATTCCGCAGGCTTACGTCAGTGGAACCAATACGGAAGTAATGATTATTAGTGCACAAGGAAACCTAGTTCTTAAAACCAATGACTATCAAAATAATTGGCCAGAAAATGATTTAGGATTTAAAGATGTAAACCCAGTGTACTACTATATCATAACTACTCAAAACAACAAAACATTAAAAGGGTCCATAACCGTGATAAAATAAATGAAAAAACAGCTCTTACATATGGTGTTATTTTTTTGTTTTATACAGCAGTTCTATTCGCAAGAGAATGGCGTTGTTGCATTAAATTTGCCTGTAAGAAACTCTTTAAAATTTAATAGGTATGTCATTAATCCAACCTTTAGTTTTGTAAGAGAACAAAATAAGTATGTTAGTTTTTCAAACAAAAGGGAATGGGTTCAATTTAATGATGCGCCACAAACCTACTTGTTTAGTTATTCAGGAAGATTTAGTGAAAATACAGGAGTAGGTATTGGGCTATTCCAACAAAACTATGGCGTCTTAACCACTTTTGGAGGTCTTTTGAATTTTGCTTACAATGCCGTGCTGGATAGAGATCAAAATTTAACATTTGGTATGAATCTTGGGTTTTACAAAAGTGGCATTAATGAAGGTAATGTCATCACAAATTTTCCAGATCCTTCTCTAAATAATATCCCATCAAACGCTATTATTACCATAAACCCAGGAATTAATTACGGAACCACCTTTTTAGATTTTGGAGTGTCTTTAAACAATCTGGTTTCTTACAATTTAAATACGAGTAAGATCATTGAAGAAAATCCAGAACAAAGTTTACAAACCCATATCATGTATACTGGCTATCTTGAAAGCCCAGGGTTCTTTGATGAAAGTAAGTTTTCTGGTTTAATTAGGTCAGAATTTAAAAGAGATAAAACCATCATTTCAGGTATTTTAATGCTAAGCATACCTAAAGGCATGTGGGTTCAAGCTGGATATAATTCTCTTTATGGTGCTTCAGGAGGTATTGGCTTTAACATAAGCAATCAAATTGCGATGGAATATAATTACGAAAAGGCTATTGGAGATTTGTCATCCTTTGGAAGTTCGCATGAATTTACTTTAGCTTATAAATTTAAAAAGAATTTCCGATATAATTATAGTGACTATGAAGAAGAGGGCGCGTTAATTCAACCTGCTAAAAAAGGAAATCGTGCGGTTGCAAAAAGAAATAGTAGTGGAAAAACAGACGAATACTTTAGAGCCAATAGAATTGAGAAAGCAAAACAGGTTGCTGAGGAAAAGGCTAGAGTGGAAGAAGTTGCAAGAATTAAGAAAGAACAAGAAGCTATTGCTAGTGCTACTGAAAAAACTCAAACCAATACAGAGGGACAAGAAACCGCTGAAAATAAAGAAGAAGCCAATGCACAAACCAAAGCAGAAGAGGATGCTAGAATAAAACTAGAGCAGGAAAATCTAGCCAAACAAGCTGCTGAAGAAAAAGCTAAAACCGAAACAGCCGAAAGAATCAAATTAGAACAAGTAGCTAAGGCAAAAGCTGAAGAAGAAGCTAAAATAAAGTTAGAACAGGAAAATAAAGCCAAACAAGCTGCAGAAGAAAAAGCCAAAGCAGAGACAGCGGCCAAAATTAAATTAGAGCAAGCAGCTAAGGCCAAAGCTGAAGAAGAAGCTAGAATAAAGTTAGAGCAGGAAAATCAAGCTAAGCAAATTGAAGAAGCACAAGCTAAGACAGACATAGAAAAAACAGCCAATGTTGCAGATAAAGAATCAGAAATTATATCTGAGGAACTTGATGCTGTATTAATTCCTGTTGCAAATGATGAGACTTCTAAGTCAATGGAAAGCCTTACAAAATTAACAGCAGACACAAAAATTGAACAGCAAGATTTGCTTAAAAAGTTAGGCGAAACCATTGTGAATAAAGAAATAGACCTTAAAGATTTAAAAGAAGAAAATGATTTAAGCGAACAGGGAATATACAAAGAGCCTAAACCATTTAAAAGTGTATCTGTAGAAAATGCGGCTTTAGAATCTTTGAAATTAGACATTGAAAGCTCCATAAATGCACAAAACCAAAAAATTTCTCAATTAGAAAGTTTATATTCAGAAAGACTAAAAAATGTTCCTAATAAAAAAGATTCTATTAATTCTTTCTATTTTAATGCCATTGAACGTTTAAAATCAGAACAACAGCAAACTATAAATGATAAAAACAGTTTATTTGAAGCTTTAGAAAATATTCAAGTCGCTACAGAGATTGAGCGAAAACGAAGAATTAAACGAGCGGCTTATGATAATGAAGAGGATAGATATTTAAAAGACAGAGCAACGTTAAACATTATAAAACAGAATACACCAATAAGCCCATTAGCGCTTACAGAGAATGATTTCGATTTTGGAGAAGAGCAAAGTAATATACAAATTGTAAAATCGGTTAATAATGAAGAAAGTGGTTATTACTTGGTTGTTGCTGTGCATACAGATGTTGAAAAACGCGATGAGTTTTTAAGAAAAACAGTATCGGCTGGACAAACAAATATTAACTTTTTCTATGACGTTAACTCTAGTAAATATTTTATTTATTATGAAAAATTTGATGATATTGAAAGTGCTAGTAAAGCTCTGGAATCTAACAAAGCAAACGAACCATACAATGCTAAAATGTCTATGGTAAAAATTGAAAACTAAACCCATTTAATGCCGCGTTTTTATTAATTTGAAAAGGATATTTTACGCTAAACAACAATACTATATATTTAAGAGTTAATTATATTTTGTATAAAAAATACTTCAATAGTTAAAATCAACATCGTTTAAATGCATTAGTAATACGATAAAAAGCTTAATTTTTGCTTTCTCCTTTTTCTATTTCAAAATAATTCACGATATTTATACCGTTTATTGACATTAAATTTAGACCAAAAGTTTTATCTGAAGTAATTAGATTACAATCGGTTTGTTTATTGTGTTGAAAGTAAGTCATATTTCTTTTTGAAACGCCTCAAAACATAAAAGAAATACAAAATATAGCTATTATGAAGAAACCTACTTTTTTAAAAATTGGAGTTTTAGCATTCATTTTATTATTAGGTTCAAACTCTTTTGCCCAAAATTATGTTCCGTTTACTTCTAGATTTAATCAGGATTTAAAAGGCGATATTGTTTTAATTGGTAATAATATTTTAGGACCAAATAACAATGCGTTCAATAATAATGCTGTATATAACCATAATGTCAATATGGTTTATATTGATATTGATGGAGATCCAACAACCTTTAGCTCTTCAAGTGCAGATTTAGAAATTCAAAACCCTAATTGCTATAGAATTATTCATGCTGGTTTATATTGGGGAGCCGTTACAAATGGTTTGGAATCTATAACCAACATAAAATTTAAAGGACCTACTGGTGGTTACAACGATGTTACGGGAACGGTTATTTTCGATGCAAACGGAACATCGGTTGATGGTGGTAATAGTTTTTCTTATGCTTGTTATGCAGATGTAACGTCTATTGTCACAGGTTTAACCAATGATTTAGGGACTTATACAGTTGCAAACGTATCTTCTGCTCAAGGTGAAACAGGCAGCTTTACACCTTTTAATGGTACTGGTTATTCAGCTGGTTGGTCTCTTTTTATTGTTTATGAAGATCCAACACTACCGGGAAAATCGATCACAAGTTTTGACGGTTTTACCGCTATTAGTGTCGCTGGAGGAAATCCTGCATTAGACATTCCTGTATCTGGATTTAGAACAGTTCCATCACCAACGCCCGTTAGAGCAAATTTTGCATTCGCAACGCTTGAAGGCGATAGTCCAATTTTAGGAGATAGATTGCTGCTTAACGGTGTTGTTTTATCCACCATAGATAGACCCGTTAATAATTTTTTCAATAGTTCTGTAACTCAGCTCAGTGCATTGCCAGTAAATAACAGAAATCCTAATAGTACAAACACGCTTGGGTTTGATACCGGTGTAATGGTGGTTCCAAATCCATCAAATACGGTCATTGCCAATAATGCAACATCGGCAACGGTTAGATTAGAAACAAGCCAGGATACCTATTTTCAATATTTTTTCGCTTTAGCCGTAGATATCATTGAACCAAATATTGTTCTTACCAAAATTGTTGAAGATGTTTTGGGAAATGATATAGGAGGACAATTGGTTGACTTAGGAGACGAGTTATATTATACCATTGGATTTCAAAATACAGGGAATGACGATGCTACAGATTTCACTATCAGAGATATTCTGCCAATAAATGTTGTTTTTAATTATCCTTCCGATATAGGTTTATTACCTCCAGGAGTTTCGGTAGAAAGTTATAACCCATTAACCAGAGAAATTGTATTTAGAATTGAAAATTCAGTGGTTGAAGAAAATGACCCGGTTTTAGAAATTCGTTTTAAAGTGACTGTTGTAAAAACATGTAGTTTATTAAACGATGCCTGCTCAAATATCATTACAAATCAAGCATTTGCAACCTATAAAGGTACATTAAATCCATTGTTTACAATTTCAGACGATCCTAGTTTTAATAGTAATACAGGATGTTTATTAACGCCTGCGGCCACAAATTTTTTAGCAGATATTAATTGTACATTCGAAGAAGATGTTATTTTGTGTGGAGCAAGTGTTGAATTAAGTGCAGGGAATGGGTATGATGCATATTCATGGTCAACAAGTCCATCTGGAACTCCAGTCATAGGAACAACACAAACCATTACAGTTACCAATCCAGGCACTTATTATGTGCACAATACAGCCACAGCACCTTGCCAGTCAATAGATCAAGTGTTTAATGTTATAACCTTTGGGGCAGGTGTAACAAATCCAGTAATTCCTTTTGCCGATGAGGTAGTTACCTGTCCTAATGATGGAAAGCTGTTACCAAACATATTCATCTGTAGTATCAATGATGCCAGATTTATTCAAACAAATATTACCGATGCAACCTCTATAATTTGGGAAAAATTAGATGAAACCAGCTGTTCCGCCGTTGCAGATCAAGATTGTGCCAATGAAAGTCCATCCTGTACTTGGAATCAAGTAGCAACTGGACCAGATTTTTTAGCTGATACCGCAGGACAATATAGACTAACATTAAACTATACTGGTGGATGTTTCAATCAATTCTATTTTAATGTTTACACCAACTTATTAGTTCCTACGGTAACTTCAAGAGATATATTTTGTAGTACGCCCGGAGAGATAACTGTGGGTGGCGTTCCTAGTGGTTATGAGTACAGTATAGATGGTGTAAACTACCAACCAAGCAATGTGTTTTCCATTTCAACACCAAATGTTTACAGTGTTTATGTAAGACAAATTGGAGTATCTCCAAACCCATGTATATTTTCAGTACCAGACGTTCAGATTAGAGAACGAGATTTTACGGTTTCAACAGTTATTATACAACCATATTGCAATAGTGAAAAAGGAAGTGTGAAACTTTCAGCAAACGATGTACGTCCTCAATATTTCTATTCCATTTATCAAGGTGCTACCTTAATAAATAGTGTAGGACCTATTATGGATAGTGATTATACTTTTGCAAACCTTAACCCAGGAATCTATACAGTCAATATATCTACTGAAGATGGGTGTACTTATACCGGAGATATTGAAATTATTGATCCTCCAT
>PFKE01000023.1 GCA_002784145.1 Flavobacteriaceae bacterium CG_4_10_14_3_um_filter_33_47
TAGGTCGTTGCCTTTTTTGGAAACCCTCCATAGTGATATGGAGGGTTTTTTGTTTTTAACAATTATTTCATTGTTGTTCCTATTTCTTAATGTCCTTTTCTTTTTATGTTATGTAAGTTATTTTTTTTATGTTTTGTAGGGTTGATAACTCAGATTATGTATCTTCATTTTAATTAAAGTATCGTTAAAAGTGAAAGTTAATATTGAATTAGAATTAGCCTGGGAGTTTGTCAATAATACAAATCGATCTATTTTTTTAACAGGAAAAGCAGGAACAGGGAAAACAACTTTTTTGCATAGATTAAAGAAGAATAGTTTAAAACAATTGGTGGTAGTAGCACCAACAGGAGTAGCCGCTATCAACGCTAAAGGTGTAACTATCCATTCTTTTTTTCAAATGCCATTCGGACCTATTTTGCCTGAAACGGACTTAAATAATTCGATAGGTTTTAATAGAAAATTTAGCAAGACTAAAATTGATATCATTAAATCCATGGATGTGTTGGTTATTGATGAGATTAGTATGGTTCGTGCCGATTTACTTGATGGCATTGATAGAACATTACGCCGTTTTAGAAATAGAAATAAGGTTTTTGGTGGTGTTCAAGTACTTATGATTGGCGACTTGCAACAATTATCTCCTGTTATTAAAGAGAATGAATGGGACTTATTAAAACATGTTTATAGTAACGGATTCTTTTTTAGTAGCCATGCCTATCAACAATGTTATGCGATTATCATTGAGTTAAAACATATTTACAGGCAAGAAAACCCTAAGTTTATTAATATTTTAAATGAAATTAGAAACAATGTACTTAGCAAAACAGCTGCTGATGAATTGAATAAGCGATGCTTTCCAGATTTCATACCAGAACCTAATTCTGGTTATATTTCATTAACTACACATAATAATAAGGCAGAAGCGACCAATAGAGCCGAGTTGGATAAGCTCAATACCAAAACGTTTACTTATAATGCCAAAGTGGAAGGAAAATTTCCGGAGTATTCTTTTCCTAACGATGAAGTTGTTACATTAAAAGTGGGTGCTCAAGTAATGTTTATTAAAAATGACAGCAGTCCTGATAAACGATATTTTAATGGAAAAATTGGAAAAGTTGTTCACTTAGAAAACAATGAAGTGGTGGTACATTGCCCCGATGATGATTTTAATATTGAGGCCACACCAGAAATTTGGGAAAACATAAATTATACGGTAAATCCTGAAACCAAAGCCATCACCGAAGACATCTTGGGAACATTTACCCAAATGCCATTGCGATTGGCTTGGTCTATAACCATTCATAAAAGTCAAGGTTTAACTTTTGAAAAGGCGATTATAGATGCCCAAGCTGCATTTGCACATGGGCAAACTTATGTAGCATTAAGCCGATGCAAATCTTTAGAGGGACTGGTTTTAAAAAGTAAAATAAGCTCTAGCCAAATTATTAGCGATAGTCATGTCATGTCGTTTAATAAAAATGCCGAAGCCAATGAGCCCGATAAAACGGTTTTAGAAAACTCTCAAAAAGCGTTTCAGTTAGATTTGATTGCCGAAGTTTTTGAATTTTATGAATTCTTGAATCCCATAAACAGAATCTTGGACATTTATTATAAAAACAGAAATAGTATTGTAGGAAAGGTAGAATCACCTTTGTTAACTATTAAAAATACCATCACCAATTTTTTAAAGGTAAGTAATAGCTTCAATTCACAACTGAAACAACTTACAGAAAAGGAATCATTCCCAGAGTTAAGTGAGTTAATTCAAGAACGGTTTAAAAAAGCGATTGCATATTTTAAAACAGAAACAGAAACAAAATTGGTTTCGCCTTTAAAAGAATTTAGTTTTACTACTGATAATAAAGCTATTGAAGCCGATATTATTAAAAATATAGATGCTATAGAAGAATTGCTAGAAGTTAAACGTTTATTTTTTAATGGATTAACTCAGGGGTTTACAACAATCAGACTTTTAGAATTACGAGCAAAGTCTGTATTTATTTCAAAAGAAAAGCCTAAAAAAACTCGAAAATCTGTTATTGATGGCACAACCAATGTAGAATTATTTGAACTGTTACGAGTACTCAGAAATGAGATTGCTCATAAACATGGTTTAATACATTTTCAAGTATTTACTCAAAAAGCATTATATGAGATGTGCGAAACCCTGCCATTAACAAAAAAAGAATTACTGCTTGTAAATGGCATGGGAAAAACCAGAGTTGAAAAGTATGGAAGTGCTATTTTAAATGTTATTAAACATTATTGTGATGAAAATGATATAGAAACTCTAAATGATAACATTTCTTTTGAAGAAAAGAAACCAAAAAGCAAAAAAATTGACACTAAAAAATTGTCTTTAGAATTGTTTAAATCAGGCAAATCTATTGAAGAAATTGCGAATGAACGCGACTTAAATGAAAATACTATTTTCGGTCATTTGGCTAGTTTTGTTTCTTCTGGTGAAGTAAAGGTTACAGATTTAATTTCTAAAAACCATTACGAAGCGTTAAAGAAACTTATTCCAAGCAAGACTTTCGAGAATCTATCCGATTTAAAACATCAGTTAGATGATACATATTCTTATGGAGAATTGCGTTTGGTTCTCGAAGATTTAAGCAAACAATTTTAATCTCTCAAAATACTCCTCGAGATTACAATTTTTTGAATTTCAGAAGTGCCTTCATAAATTTGGGTAATTTTTGCATCGCGCATCAAGCGTTCTACATGATAATCTTTTACAAAACCATTTCCACCGTGTATTTGAACGGCTTCCACTGTATGTTCCATAGCCACTTTTGAAGCATATAATTTTGCTACAGCACTCGAAATGTCATAATTGTTACCTTGATCTTTATCCCAAGCGGCTTTCATTACTAAATGGCGTGCTGCTGATATTTCTGTATACATGTCAGCCAACTTAAAGGCAATAGCTTGATGATTTGATATTTCTGTTCCAAAAGCTTTACGTTCTTTTGAGTATTTTAAAGCTAGTTCATAGGCTCCTTGAGCAATTCCTAATGCTTGAGATGCAATGCCTATTCTGCCTCCAGATAAAGTTTTCATAGCAAATCTAAAACCAAATCCATCATCGCCAATACGATTTTCTTTAGGTACTTTAACATCATTGAACTGCAAAGTATGAGTATCACTTCCTCGGATACCTAGCTTATTTTCTTTTGGACCAATATGAAATCCTTCCATACCTTTTTCAACAATAAAAGCATTAATACCATGAGAGCCTTTATCTCTATCTGTTTGAGCAATGACTAGATATACGTCAGCGCGTCCACCGTTTGTAATCCAGTTTTTTGTTCCGTTTAGTAAATAATAATCTCCTTTATCAATGGCTGAAGTTTTTTGAGAGGTGGCATCACTTCCGGCTTCGGGCTCACTTAAACAAAAAGCTCCTATAAATTCGCCAGTAGCTAATTTTGGTAAATACTTTTCTTTCTGAGTTTCTGTTGCAAAGGCCTCTAAACCATAACAAACTAACGAATTATTTACAGATACGATAACCGATGCAGAAGCATCTATTTTAGATAATTCTTCCATGATTAGAACATAAGAGATGGTATCCATACCACTTCCTCCATATTTTGGATTTACCATAATACCTAAAAATCCTAAAGCGCCCATTTTTTTTACTAACTCGTCCGGAAAATGTTGGGTTTCATCACGTTCAATGACACCAGGAAGTAATTCGTTTTGAGCAAAATCGCGAGCAGCATCGCGTATCATGATATGTTCTTCAGTAAGAGTAAAATCCATAATAAAAAAATAAACTATTGATTTGATAAAAAATACACACAAATATAGGTTTTTAATAGAATATTTTCAATATTGATTCTTATTTTTACTTATTATGATAAAAAACGAATATAGCATTATTGGTGTGATGTCTGGCACTTCGCTGGACGGTATTGACATGGTTTATACAACATTCAATTTTGATAAAATATGGACTTTTAAAATAATTTTTTCCGTTACCGTTCCCTATGAAATAGAGTGGATTCAGAAGTTAAATGATTTAGTTTTAATGTCTAAATCTGAATTAAGACAAATAGATGAAGCGTACACTAGCTATTTAGCACAAAACATTAATAGTTTCATGAAGACTCATAATATTCATGTCATAGATGCCATTTGCTCGCACGGCCACACGGCATGGCATCAGCCCCAAAATAAGTTAACCTATCAAATTGGAAATCTGCCTAAATTGGCAACCTTATTAAAGCAAACGGTTGTTTGTGATTTTAGAGTTCAGGATGTTGATTTTGGTGGACAAGGAGCTCCTTTAGTTCCTATTGGCGATGCTTTGTTGTTTTCAAAATATGAGTATTGTTTAAACCTTGGTGGATTTGCTAATATTTCTTTAGGCATTGATAATCAGCGTATTGCTTACGATATTTGCCCGGTAAATATTGTTTTAAATTATTATGTAAAACAATTGGGGTTTGAGTATGATAATGATGGTATGACAGCATCCACAGGAATGATTAATATGGACTTATTAAATAAATTAAACGATTTAGATTTTTACAGAAAACCGTATCCTAAATCTTTAGGCTTGGAATGGGTAAAGTCAAATATATTTCCTTTAATAGATTCACATAGTTTAGCAATAAAAGATGTATTAAGAACCTTTGTAGAACATGTAGCCATCCAAATTTCTAAAGAAATAAATTTAAAAGAACACGCTTCGGTATTAGTCACTGGCGGTGGAGCCTATCATGGCTTTTTAATGAACAGGATAAATGCCTTAACTAATAATACCATTATTAAACCTTCAAAAGAAATTATTGAATATAAAGAAGCCCTAATTTTTGGCTTTCTTGGTGTACTAAAACTAAGAGCAGAAAATAATTGTTTAAAATCGGTCACTGGCGCACTTCACGATCATAGCTCAGGAAAAATTTTTCACCACTAAAATTATTGAAAAAATAATCTATTAGGATTTTTAGTTTTTTATATTTGTTACATCGATAACTTAATTGATTTATAAAATGAATCAACGCTGACTTTTCATCATTACATTTAAGAGTTTAAATTAATTGAAAAATTATTGAATAAAAATGATGAAAGATTTATTAAAAAAGTACGAAAACAAGAATCCTGAGATTGTATTTAATTGGAAAGATTCTGAAAGCGAAGCTGAAGGTTGGGTGGTTATAAACTCATTAAGAGGTGGAGCCGCTGGTGGTGGAACCAGAATGAGAAAAGGATTGGATATGAATGAAGTTTTATCATTGGCTAAAACCATGGAGATCAAATTTACAGTGTCAGGTCCAGCCATAGGTGGCGCCAAATCGGGAATTAATTTTGACCCAAATGATCCCAGAAAAATAGAAGTTTTAGAACGATGGTATAAAGTGGTGTCACCGTTACTTAAAAGCTATTACGGTACTGGCGGCGATTTGAATGTTGATGAAATTCACGAAGTTATACCCATTACGGAAGAAAGTGGTGTTTGGCATCCACAAGAAGGTGTGTTTAATGGTCATTTTAAACCAACTGAAGCCGATAAAATAAATAGAATAGGCCAATTGCGCCAAGGTGTTATCAAAGTCATTGAAAATCCTATATATTCCCCAAGTGTTTCAAGAAAATATACCGTTGCAGATATGATTACTGGTTTTGGCGTTGCTGAAGCTGTAAAACAATATTATCATGTTTATGGAGGCGATATTAACGGAAAACGTGCTGTTATTCAAGGGTTTGGTAATGTTGGTGCAGCAGCTGCTTTTTATTTGTCTCAAATGGGAGCAAAAATTGTTGGAATTATTGATGTTGTTGGAGGTCTTATAAATGAAGATGGTTTTACTTTTGAAGACATTACCAATTTGTTTTTAGCAAAAACAGGAAATACCTTAGTTAGTGAAAATTTAATACCATTTGAAGTCATTAATAGTAGGATTTGGTCGTTACAGGCAGAAATATTTGCCCCTTGTGCGGCATCAAGACTGGTAACCATTGACCAAATTGATCAACTTATTGATAGTGGTTTAGAAGTTATTTCTTGTGGTGCTAATGTGCCTTTTGCTGATAAAGAAATATTCTTTGGTCCTATTATGGAACATACAGACAATAGAGTAAGCTTAATCCCAGACTTTATTTCTAACTGTGGAATGGCTAGAGTTTTTGCTTATTTTATGGAGCGAAAGGTGCAAATGACGGATGAAGCTATTTTTAATGATACTTCAAACATCATAAAAGAGGCAATAAAAAAAGTATATAATAAAAAACAAAGTAAAACCGGAATTAGCGCAACAGCATTTGAAATTGCGTTAGATCAATTAATTTAATAACAATTTATGGAAGCAGCAATCATTTTGGTATTTGTATTGGGATATTTAGCCATTACGTTAGAGCATAGTATAAAAATAGATAAACTCATCCCTGCATTGGTTATGATGGCCATATGTTGGGCTCTGATTGCTTTGGGTCTTGAAAGTTTTCCTCAATGGTTTGATTCTGCCAAACATTCTTTGCTTGAAGGTTTTGGAGCGTTTTCTTCTGAAGAGAAAACGCATCTCATGGAGGAAACCTTGTTGCACCATTTAGGAAAAACAGCCGAAATTCTGGTGTTCCTGTTAGGAGCCATGACCATTGTTGAGATTATTGATTATTTTGATGGATTTTCAACCATTAAAGATTTTGTAAAAACTAAAAAGAAGGTCAAAATTTTATGGATTTTCTCAATCTTGGCGTTTACATTATCCGCCATCATAGATAATCTTACGGCTACCATAGTGCTCATTTCAATTCTTCAAAAAATAGTAAAAGACAGAGACGTTCGTCTTTATTATGCTGGTTTAATAATTATTGCTGCTAATGCTGGTGGTGCTTGGTCTCCAATAGGAGATGTAACCACAACAATGCTTTGGATTGGTAAAAAGGTAAGTACCGGGCATTTAATTGGGTATTTATTTGTGCCATCGTTTTTATGTATGGCAGTGCCATCGTTTATAGCTTCATTTTTACCAATATTTAAAGGAGATTTAGAAATTGAAGAAGTAGTAGAAGAAAAAAAGAAATCAAGGTTTAGTGCAACTATGCTTTATTTGGGTTTAGGAGCCATTGTTTTTGTACCCATTTTCAAAATGATAACGCATTTACCACCTTATGTTGGTATGATGTTATCTTTAGGTATTGTGGCAATTTTTGCTGAAGTTTACAGTAGTTCTAAATTTAGTATGACTGAATTTGATTCAGAGGAAAGCGAAGCTCATGCTTTGCATAGCCCAGTTCACCATTCACTTTCTAAAATTGAATTGCCAAGTATATTGTTTTTCTTAGGAATTTTAATGGCTGTAGCAGCTTTAGAATCTCTCGGGATTTTGTTTGAATTTGCTACCTCTTTAAAAGAAACGATGCCAATGCTTGGTACAGAAATGAGTTATCCTTATGAAGCACATACTGTTTCAGATTTAGTGATATTATTGCTTGGTGTAGGTTCAGCAGTTATTGATAATGTTCCATTAGTTGCCGCCAGTTTAGGAATGTTTTCTGAACCTATAGATAATGAATTATGGCATTTTGTAGCCTATTCGGCAGGTACAGGCGGAAGTATGTTAATTATTGGCTCCGCAGCTGGTGTCGTAGCTATGGGAATGGAAAAAATTGATTTTTTCTGGTATTTAAGAAAGATCTCTTGGCTAGCTTTAATTGGATTCCTTGTAGGTGCAGCAGCATTTATGTTCACAAGAACATTATTTTAGAATACTTTAATAAAAAAACAAGCGTTATATAAACGGTAAGAAATTAATACTATATGTTAAATACATTGATACAAAATGCACAAGAAGGCCTTGATATACTTCAAGAAGGTGAACCAGTTGAAAAAACACTATCCATCATTGAACTTATTAGCAGTGGCGGACTAGCAGGACAATTAATAATAGCAGTCTTGTTTTTAATGCTAGTCTTAGCAATTTATATTTATTTTGAAAGACTGTTTGCTATTAAAGCAGCCTCTAAAATAGATTCAAATTTCATGAATCAAATTAAAGACCATGTAAGCCATGGAAAAATTGATTCAGCTCAAATTTTATGTGCACAAGTAAATTCTCCTGTATCCAGATTAATAGGAAAAGGAATTTCTAGAATAGGTAAGCCTTTAGCAGACATCAATACGGCTTTGGAAAATGCCGGAAGATTAGAAATTTATGGATTAGAAAAAAACGTGAGTATATTAGCTACCATTTCAGGCGCAGGCCCTATGATTGGATTTCTTGGAACCGTAATTGGAATGATATTAGCCATATTTGAACTTGCAAATGCCGGCGGAACTATTCAAATGGATGTTTTAGCTAGCGGACTTTATACTGCAATGACCACAACAGTTGCCGGATTAATTGTTGGAATTGTAGCGTTTATGGCTTACAATCATTTGGTAGTAAAAACAGATAAAGTCGTGTATCAAATGGAGGCTAATTCATTGGAGTTTTTGGACCATTTAAACGAACCTACCTAGTATGAACATAAGAGGAAGAAATAAAGTATCGCCAGAATTCAATATGTCTTCCATGACAGATATTGTGTTTCTGTTACTTATATTTTTTATGATTGCTTCAACCTTGGTTTCCACAAGTGCTATTGATATTTTATTGCCAAAAGCAAGTGGTAAAACTGAAAATAAAAAATCTATAGCGGTTAGCATTAAGAAAGACTTAACCTATTATATTGATCAAAAACGTGTTGGAGAAAGTGTTTTAGAATCAGAACTTATTGCAGCACTTTCTTCTGAAGAAAAACCAACCGTTATTTTACGTGCAGAAAAATCGGTGCCTGTTGAAAATGTGGTTAAAGTTATGGATATAGCCAATAGAAACAAATTCAAAGTTATTTTGGCTGTAAAACCCAATGATTAAAGATTAGATGAAGTACTTCAAAACGAAACATGAAAGGAATTCTGCCAAACTAACAACATTAATTACCATCATCTTAATTTTGTTGCTATTTGTTGTGGGTGCACCTTATATGGATCCGCCAATAGAATACGGCGTTGCAGTTAATTTTGGTAATACAGATTTTGGGAAAGGAACGGTGCAACCTTTAAAACCGGTAAAGTCAGAACCTTTAAATAAAGAAAATCCTCCAGAGGTTGAGGCTTCCAAGTCGGAGCCCACTAAATCTTCTGAAGCAAAAGAAGACGTTCTAACTCAAGAAGATGCGGAATCTATAGTAATAAAAAAACAAAAAGAAGCTGAAGCCAAAGAAAAAGCAGATGCCGATGCCAAAGCGAAAGCAGAAGCAGACAAGATAGCCAAGGAAAAGGCAGAGCAAGAAGCAAAAAAGAAAAAACTAGACGCTTTAATAGGAGGTGTAAGTAAATCTGAAGGTAGTACCACTGGAAGTGAAGGCAATGACAATAAGGCTGGAGTTAAAGGTCAGTTCGATGGTGACCCGTATGCGACAAGTTATTTTGGCGATCCTGGTACTGGTAGTGGCGGCGTTGGTTATGGACTAAATGGTCGAGGAAAAGCAACCTATCAAACCTTAAAACAAAACTGTAATGAATCGGGACTTGTTATAGTTAGAATTACAGTGAATAAAAATGGGAATGTGATTGAAGCAGAACCAGGTGTAAAAGGAACAACCAATACAGCGCCCTGTTTATTGGAACCAGCAAAAAAAATAGCCTTATCGCATAAATGGCGGCCAGATTCTAACGCACCATCTAAACAAATCGGTTTCGTAAAAGTTAACTTCACTTTAGGGCAATAGAATGACGTATCAGGATACTTTAAATTGGATGTTTTCCCAACTCCCAATGTATCAAAGACAGGGTAAATCTGCTTATAAAAATGATTTATCAAACACCATTAAATTAGCACATCATTTAAAGAATCCAGAAAGAAATTTTAAATCCATTCATATAGCAGGAACCAATGGAAAAGGTTCTACCAGCCATATGTTGGCTTCCATTTTGCAAGAAGCCGGTTATAAAGTTGGATTATACACTTCACCACATTTAAAAGATTTTAGAGAGCGTATTAAAATTAATGGCAACATGGTGAGTAAATCATTTGTTATGGGTTTTATTAAAAGAAATAAAGCTTTTTTTGAAAGCCAATCATTATCGTTTTTTGAAATGACTGTTGGAATGGCTTTTGAATTTTTTTCAAAACAACGGGTAGATATCGCAGTTATTGAAGTGGGTATGGGAGGAAGACTGGATTCAACCAATATTATTACTCCCGAAATTTCCGTTATTACTAACATAGGATTAGATCATACACAAATTTTGGGAAATACCTTGGAATTGATAGCCAGTGAAAAAGCAGGCATTATCAAACCAAACATTCCTGTGGTTATTGGAGAAACCCAATTGGAAACAGCATCTATTTTTAAAGGAATTGCAAAAGAAAATAATTCTAAAATCATCTTTGCAGATCAAGAAAAGCAAGCGTCCTACAACAGCGATTTAAAAGGGAGTTATCAATCAAAAAACATCATAACGGTCTTGCAAGCTGTTAAAGAACTTCTCTTAAAAGGCTATAAAATTACTCCAAAACATATAGAAAAAGGGTTGCTTAACGTAATAAATAATACTGGATTAATAGGAAGATGGCAATCATTAGGAACCTCACCCAAGATAGTTTGCGATACTGGTCACAACAAAGAAGGCATAAGCTATGTTATGGATCAAATTTCTAAAGAGACCTATGAAACTTTACATATGGTTTTTGGAGTGGTTAATGATAAAGATTTAAATACCATCAAAGACCTATTGCCTAAAGAAGCCATTTATTATTTCTGTAAACCTGATATTCCACGTGGTTTAGACGCTGATGAATTGCAAAAAACAATGAATAAATTTGGATTTCAGGGCAAGGCTTATAAATCTGTTAATGAAGCATATAAGCAAGCTTTAACCCAAGCAAAGCCAAACGATT
The DNA here is from genome assembly GCA_002784145.1 of Flavobacteriaceae bacterium CG_4_10_14_3_um_filter_33_47. Classification (GTDB taxonomy): domain Bacteria; phylum Bacteroidota; class Bacteroidia; order Flavobacteriales; family Flavobacteriaceae; genus Yeosuana. The sequence goes on from PFKE01000023.1 coordinate 10,902, forward strand.
TTGTGTTTGTTGGTGGAAGTACTTTTGTGGTAGCCGAAATAATTTAATTTTTTACTTAAAAAGTTTTTGCGAATTAAAAATCTAAGTTATATTTGCAGACCAATTGAAAGGG
>PFKE01000099.1 GCA_002784145.1 Flavobacteriaceae bacterium CG_4_10_14_3_um_filter_33_47
TCGTGGTCAATTGCATAAAGAAACCGTTTTTGGAAAACGTACATTTAATGGAGAAGAAGCATTTCATGTTAGAAAATCAATTGAAAGTTTAGAAACTGCAAAACAAATTGATAAAGTTGTTGATGAAGCAATAAGATTATTAATTCTAAAAAAAATAAACGAATTAGGAGGTTTTGTTAAAGACAAAGTTCCAGCCAATACTTTTTTTAATGTTGACGAAAACGGAATCAAACAACCACAGATTTTTTTACCAAATAAAAAAGGAGAACCAGTTCCAGTTTTAAAAGTAAGAGTAAAAGAAAATATTGGTGGAGCTGAAAAACTCAAAGAGAATGTGAATCAATGGGTAAATCCAAGAAACAACCATCACGTTTTAATTTATAAAGATGAAAAAGGAAACTTAAAAGAAGTAGTAGTTACTTTTTGGACCGTTGTAGAAAGAAAACGAACAGGAGAATCTGTATATAAATTACCAATTGATGGAAAAGAAATTGTAACTACTTTACATATTAATGATATGTTTTTATTAGGTTTAAGAGAAGAAGAAATTATTTGGGAAAATCCAGATTATGAAATTTTGAAAGAACATTTGTATAGAATACAAAAGTTGTCTTCTAAATTTTATGAATTTAGGTTAAATACAGAAGCATCAATTCAGAATAATTTTCACCCTTTTTATGTTAGAATCCAAAGTTTTGGAGAAGGAAAAACAGGTTGGGACACTTTCAATCCAATAAAAGTAAAAATTTCTGTTTCAGGAAAAATTAAAAGAGCATAATTTGTCATTCCGACAATAGGAGGAATCACATAAAGCGAGGTTTAGAGAATGATAGGATTTAACGAAAACGAAGGCATCCATATTTACTATGTTTATATAATAACCAATCCATACAGGTCAACCTATTACATAGGCATGACCAATAATTTAAGTTTACGTTTACAACAGCATAATGAAAATATAACTAATAGAAAAAAAACATTTGCAGCAAAGTATAACATAAAGCATTTAGTGTATTATGAAAAATTTAGCTGGGTGCAAAATGCTATTGCAAGAGAAAAAGAACTGAAAGGTTGGCGTAGAGAAAAGAAATTGGAATTAATACGCAGATTTAATGAAAATTTTGAGTTTTTAGAAGAACGATTCTTAAAGAATTAATTTGTCATTTCGAGCCTAAGCGAGAAATCACATAACATGAGTAGTAAAAATTATGTGATTCCTCCTTTCGTCGGAATGACAAAAAAAGAGTTCATTGACATACTAGATGTTAATCTTAAACATCTCAAACCACAACGGAAAATCCGTTGGCAGAAAATCGGGGAGATTTTCCGTTGTGGTTTGATTAAAGATTAGAAAACACGATATTTGTTTGAGATCGCAGGGTCAATGTTTACAGGTTGTGGTTTGATTAAAGATTAGAAAACACGATATTAGCTAAAACTTACATCTGTAGCGCTAAAACGTTGTGGTTTGATTAAAGATTAGAAAACACGATATTATTAAGCACCGAAACGTTAGTTGAAAACCCGTTGTGGTTTGATTAAAGATTAGAAAACACGATATTATACCCGCTGTATTTGATATTAAGGATATAGTTGTGGTTTGATTAAAGATTAGAAAACACGATATTAATGACGAAATTATCGTTGATACTTTAGATGTTGTGGTTTGATTAAAGATTAGAAAACACGATATTCAGATTATTATTATTTAACAACTACAAGAAGTTGTGGTTTGATTAAAGATTAGAAAACACGATATTAAACCATCGGTTACAGATGTGCAAAAAGCAGTTGTGGTTTGATTAAAGATTAGAAAACACGATATTTTTGCTTCTGCTTGAATTGTGCCGCCGTAGTTGTGGTTTGATTAAAGATTAGAAAACACGATATTCTGTTAAAGGAGAGATTACTGGGGAATCAGTTGTGGTTTGATTAAAGATTAGAAAACACGATATTCTGTTCTCCACAATTGAACAGGCATACTGGTTGTGGTTTGATTAAAGATTAGAAAACACGATATTAGCTAAAACTTACATCTGTAGCGCTAAAACGTTGTGGTTTGATTAAAGATTAGAAAACACGATATTATTAAGCACCGAAACGTTAGTTGAAAACCCGTTGTGGTTTGATTAAAGATTAGAAAACACGATATTATACCCGCTGTATTTGATATTAAGGATATAGTTGTGGTTTGATTAAAGATTAGAAAACACGATATTAATGACGAAATTATCGTTGATACTTTAGATGTTGTGGTTTGATTAAAGATTAGAAAACACGATATTCAGATTATTATTATTTAACAACTACAAGAAGTTGTGGTTTGATTAAAGATTAGAAAACACGATATTAAACCATCGGTTACAGATGTGCAAAAAGCAGTTGTGGTTTGATTAAAGATTAGAAAACACGATATTTTTGCTTCTGCTTGAATTGTGCCGCCGTAGTTGTGGTTTGATTAAAGATTAGAAAACACGATATTCTGTTAAAGGAGAGATTACTGGGGAATCAGTTGTGGTTTGATTAAAGATTAGAAAACACGATATTCTGTTCTCCACAATTGAACAGGCATACTGGTTGTGGTTTGATTAAAGATTAGAAAACACGATATTTTTTAGTTTAAACAGTCTTTTTCTTTTATTGTTGTGGTTTGATTAAAGATTAGAAAACACGATATTTATTATAGCAGGCACTGCTTCGGTGTCAACGTTGTGGTTTGATTAAAGATTAGAAAACACGATATTAACATAGTTATAAAAAAGTACTGCTGCCAAGTTGTGGTTTGATTAAAGATTAGAAAACACGATATTCTTTTAACTTGCCATTTTGCTTTTAATTCTGTTGTGGTTTGATTAAAGATTAGAAAACACGATATTTGGTTTAACCATAACCGAAGATGATAGAATGTTGTGGTTTGATTAAAGATTAGAAAACACGATATTTTCTACTTTTTCCTGATGAATATTTTTCAGTTGTGGTTTGATTAAAGATTAGAAAACACGATATTTAATTGGTTTTTATAGTTTAATTTTTTTTAGTTGTGGTTTGATTAAAGATTAGAAAACACGATATTTTTTTAGCTATGAGTCTATTAACCTACATGTTGTGGTTTGATTAAAGATTAGAAAACACGATATTTAGCAAATAAACCAGCACATCCCCATTCTTGTTGTGGTTTGATTAAAGATTAGAAAACACGATATTTATATTGCTTGGAATTCTTGTAAGGAGCAAGTTGTGGTTTGATTAAAGATTAGAAAACACGATATTAAATATTGCTTTGCTTTGTTCAGTATTAAAGTTGTGGTTTGATTAAAGATTAGAAAACACGATATTGTATGTGCTTTTCAAAAACGGTTGCTAACAGTTGTGGTTTGATTAAAGATTAGAAAACACGATATTATAAATACATTTCAAATATTACAACAAACGTTGTGGTTTGATTAAAGATTAGAAAACACGATATTATTTCTTTTCTAATTTTAAAATGTTTTGTTGTTGTGGTTTGATTAAAGATTAGAAAACACGATATTCAGGCATTGTTTAGGGAATTACAGGGCGGGGTTGTGGTTTGATTAAAGATTAGAAAACACGATATTGTATTAGCGGAATCCAAATCTGGGGTATCGTTGTGGTTTGATTAAAGATTAGAAAACACGATATTTACAGCCGTTCACAAACCTCTAAATACTATGTTGTGGTTTGATTAAAGATTAGAAAACACGATATTCGCGTGCCATCTTCATTTACTATAAGGTTGTTGTGGTTTGATTAAAGATTAGAAAACACGATATTGTTGCACCTATACGGTACAGTAGGCTGTACGTTGTGGTTTGATTAAAGATTAGAAAACACGATATTTCAGGAAACGATTTAAACGCACCTGAAGCTGTTGTGGTTTGATTAAAGATTAGAAAACACGATATTAGTTGGCTTGTTACCTTCTAATAATCAAGAGAATATCGTTACATATCGTGATAAAAAATGCTTCTTTTTTGCAGTGATAAGGCAAGATTGAGGCATTTTTTAGTTTTAAAATAATTCCAATTGTGTAGGAGTAGGCTCTTTAGGAACTTCCAGTCTTCCCCAAAAATTCATAATGTTTCCAAATTGTTTGTCGGTAATTCTTAATACGCTTACTTTACCTAATGGAGGTAACAATTTTTTTATTCGTTTTTCATGAACATCAGCACTTTCACTACTTGCGCAATGCCGCATATAAACAGAAAATTGCATCATAGAAAAGCCATCTTTCATAATGTTTTTTCTAAATCCGGCTGCGTTTTTTCGGTCTTTTGCCGTATCGGTTGGTAAATCAAAAAAAACAAATAACCACATAATTCTATAGCCATTTAGTTCCATAATTTTGGATATTTAATTTTCTTGCGTTTGCCACTATAGCATTGTTGTAAAGAGCTTGCTGTTTTTTGAAGCGCTACCATTAAAGGGCTTTTTTCATTTTTAAAGTAAACCGTTCTGGTTAAAATGGAGAGAATTTCAGATTTTATTTCGGTATTAAGCTCTTGTTCATCATAATTATTAATAATATGAAGCACAATTTCATCTACTATAGGTCTAAAGGGTTCCATAATATCATCAGCCAAAGCAAAGGCGTTATATTTACTTTTATGATGAATACCTAATGTATTTAATAATCCACTACCAGATAAGGCTCTTGCGGTCGCTGCTCTTAAAATAGCATACCCATAGTTTAAGAAATTATTGGGATAATTGCCAAAACGCTCTCTTTTAAAATCGATAGATTTTTCAACTTCATTTTGGTTAAACAGCGATTTCCAGTAACGGCTTGCTGCTACGGCTTCCATATTACTGGTATCGCCACTTTGAACTTTTTCGGCTAAGAATTTAAAATGATTTTTTTGACCTGTTATTGTTTCAAGTAAAATACCTTGATTTGTTATTTT
>PFKE01000010.1 GCA_002784145.1 Flavobacteriaceae bacterium CG_4_10_14_3_um_filter_33_47
ATACCATTATGGATGTTGCCTCTTTTGAAAATAAAATTATAGATTTAAATGAAAAACTTTTTGCTTACGGTTTAGGTCTTGGCGTTTTATCAAATACTGGGCTTTTAAAGCTTAATTACGCCAATGGAAAAACCAGCTCTCAAAAATTTAAATTCTCAAATTCTCAAGTCCATATCAGTTTTACAGCCAATTTTTAGGCAAAAAACCCCTATTTGTATTTTTTTTTAAATAAAAACATGAATTTTAACCTAAAATTATTGTTTAATTAACTTTTTATTAGGATTTTTGGAGAGACTAATTCAAATAAATTATAAAATGAAAACAAAGTTTAGTGGAATTCTAACGCTATTACTAGCGTTTGTAGTGCAACTAACGTTCGCACAAGAAAAAACTATTTCGGGGACAGTATCAGATAATTCTGGATTACCGTTACCTGGGGTTAACATTCTAGTTAGTGGTACAACTAACGGTACTCAAACAGATTTTGATGGAAAGTATTCTATCAAAGCTAATGTGGGTGACGTTCTTGTATATAGCTACATAGGGCAAGTAACCCAAAAAATAACAGTAGGTACTTCCCAAACTATTAACGTAGTACTTGAAGAAGATGCTGCTGTTTTAGAAGAGGTAGTAGTGATTGGTTATGGAGTGCAAAGCCAAAGAAAATCTGTACAAAGTGTTTCTGTTGTAAACGCTGAAAATTTGGAAAATATTCAAGGTATTTCACCGCAAGTGTTGCTTCAAGGGCAGGCTTCTGGTGTACAAGTTGTTCAATCATCTGGTATTTTAGGTGCTGCTCCCGTAGTTAATATAAGGGGGACTGCTACTATTTCTTCAGGATCACAGCCGCTATATGTAATTGATGGTGTACCTTTAAATGATACCGATCAAGGTACTAATCAAGGTGCTAATCAAGGATTAAATCCTTTAGCAGATTTAAACCCAGACGATATTGAGTCTTTTAGTGTTCTTAAAGATGCTGCTGCAGTATCAATTTATGGCTCTAGGGGTGCTAACGGTGTTATATTAATTAACACAAAAAAGGGTAGTAAAGATGGTGTCACTCGTGTTAGTGTTAGCTTTGACACTTCTATTACTGAAGCTACAGATATTTTGGAGGTTATGACAGCTTCTGAATTGAAAGATCAATTCGTAAGAGCCGGTAGAAGTATTGCTGGATTACCAGATGGTAATTTTGATTGGGTTGATGGAGTGCAGCAGACAGGTATTTCAAGAAATGTAAATGCATCCGTTTCTGGAGGCTCACAAAAAACAAGTTATTTTGTCAATTTTTCTAAAGAAGATGCCGAAGGGTTTATAATTGGTAATGCTTTAAAAAGAACTAGTGCAAGGGTTAATTTGAGTCATCAAGCAAAGGACTGGCTAAAAGTAGGTATTAACTTAGGGGTATCAAATAATTCAATAGATAGAGTTGGTTCTGAAAATAGTACATTTGCACCATTTACTTCTGCATATTTACAATCACCATGGGTTTTGCCTTTTGATGATGAGGGGAATTTTCGTAACACAGGCTTTATTGCCAACGTTATTGCCATAGAAACTTTAGACATTAACGATTATAAAAGTGATAGAGTTACTGGTAACGTTTTTGTTGAGGCTGAAATTTTGGAAAATCTTACCTTCAAATCAGATTTTGGTATAGATAGAGTTTTTCTTGACCAAATTGAAAGATCTTTTGAAATTAATTCACCTGATGGTTATGGGTTTAATAATTTCTCTCAGCAGCACAAATGGCTTACAACAAACACATTAAATTATAAGAACAAATTTAATGAAGTGCACAGTTTGGATATATTGGCAGGTATTGCCTATGAAAAAAATGAAATAAGATCTATTACAGTAGAAGGTACAGGTTTTGCCTCTGATGCACTTTTAAATGTAAATAGTGCTTCAACACCAACATTAACATCTTCATCTGGCACAAATAGTGCGCTTTATTCTATCTTTTCAAGATTGTCTTATGATTACAAAGGAAAATATTTACTGGAAAGTAGTATTCGTAGAGACCAATCTTCAAGATTTGGAGTAGAAAATAGAAATGGCACGTTTTATTCAGTAGGCTTAGGCTGGGTAGTTACAGATGAATCGTTTATGGATAATGTAACCTTTATTGATAGATTAAAATTATCGGGGTCTTATGGTACAGCTGGTAATGATCGTATAGGTAACTTTAACAGTCTAGGACTTTTTGGCTCTGGAGTTGGCGCAAGTTATAATGGGGTATCTGGTTCTTCTCCAACTTCAATTTCAAACCCAGAGTTAAAATGGGAGTTAACTAAAGGTTATAACTTTAGTCTATCGGGTGAGCTATTCAATAATAGGCTAGATTTTTCTGTTGATTACTATGATAATGATACAGAAGACTTAATTTTAAATGTTCCTATCCCTGACGAAATTGGTGGACCAAATACAATTACATCAAACGTTGGGTCACTTAACAATAAAGGCTTTGATGTACAATTAGGTGCTACTTTATTAAAATCAAAAGATTTTAGCTGGTATACGTCTGTAAATGTTGGGTTTAACACGAATGAAATTACTTCATTACCTGGACAAAACTTAGATGAAAATGGCGATGAATTTATTCAATCGACTGCTTCTCAAAGAGCTGTTAAAGGAAGATCTGTAAGTGAATTTTATCTTATACGATACGTAGGTGTTAATCCTGTGACTGGAGATGCAGAATGGTTAAATAAAGATGGCAATGTTACAACCTCTCCTACAGCAGATGACAGAGAGTATGTTGGATCTGCAGTTCCGGATTACATTGGAGGATGGAGAAATACCTTCAAATACAAAGACTTTGAGTTATCATTATTTGCTAACTTTAGTCAAGGTAACGAAATCTATGTAGATGGTCTAAGATTTGTTGAAAACCCGAATTCAACCTTTAACAAGTCCAGAGAAACAATGTTGAATTTTTGGCAGAATCCAGGCGATAATGCATATGTACCATCGTCTTCAAGTTCTACATTTGCCACTTTTGCACAAAGATCAACAAGTCAATTACGAGATGGTTCGTTCTTTAGACTTAAAAATGCAACCATAGCTTATAATATTCCTAAAAAGTTTTTAGACAAGATGAATATATTTACCAATATAAGAATATTCGCGACTGGAACTAATCTATTTACTTTAAAAGCCGACAATTTGGAGGGTATAGACCCAGAGGTAACTGATGTAAGTTCAAGTTTAGGACAAGGAGAGACTTTTTTCACACCACCACAATCTAAGACATATACCATAGGACTTAGACTAAACTTTTAAATAATAATGTTATGAATAAAATATATAAAATAAAAAATATGAAATTTTATCTATATACTATTTTGATACTATCTATGTTATCATGTGAAAGTAAAATAGAAGAGATAGTTCCAGAAAACAGCATTACTGATGCAGTAATATTTTCAAATAAAGAACAAGCCCTCTCTGTTGTAATTGGTATGTACGGTGAAGCTCAGTCAGATGATGTACTAAATGGCACACCTCAACTATTAACTGAGTTTCAATGTGACAATATTGAGTTTGTAGGATCATTCCCAACTTTTCAAGAAGTGTTTGAATATACTACATTAGCTACAAATACTTCCATAGACCCTTTTTATGAAGAAGCTTATGATGTAATTAGACAATGTAATTTGGTCATAGAAAATATACCAACGGTTGAGGATCCTTCATTTACAGACGCCGAAAAAAACGATGCTGTAGCACAAGCAAAATTTTTAAGAGCTCTTGTGCATCTTCAGCTAAATAATCTTTTTGGCAATAATATATCAGAATCTAATTTATCAGTGCCTTTAGTAACTAAAGTTCTATCAGTAACAGACCCTAATCAAGAACGAAATACCATTTCTGAAGTATATGACCAAATTGAAATTGATTTGAACGAAGCGATTTCAGGTATAACCAATGTAGACAGATCCAAAGCAACTTCTACAGCTGCAAAAGCTTTGTTAGCACGTGTTAAATTATATAGAGGTGATTATCCAGGTGCAAGAGATTTAGCCAATGAGGTTATAAATTCTGGTTTTTCAGCACTTGCAACAGATTATGCTTTCTATAATACATTATCAAGTGAGTTTATTTTTACTTTGGTAAATACCTCTAATGATGGTCAAACTGGTGGTCAAGGTTGGTCTGGCCTTACCAACCCTGTTCCTAATGGACGAGGTGATGCTCCTTTTTCACAGAATCTAATAGATGCATTCGCAGAGGAATCAGGAGATAAAAGATTTTCAGAATTAACTCAACAGGGTACAGATGCTATTGGTTTAACCAAAACTTTTACAACTAAATTTCCTGATGCTATTACAAATAGTGCAAATGCACCAGTAATAAGAATTACAGAAATGTATTTAATTAGAGCTGAATGTAACTTAAGACTAACTACTAGTATTGGGGATACAGCATTAAATGATATTAATAGATTACGAAGCAGAGCTGGTTTAAGTGATTTATCTTCGTTAACTATTAATGATGTTTTAAATGAGAGACGAAAAGAATTATGTTTTGAAGGATTAAGACGTATGGATTTAATCAGAACAGGTCAAAACCTAAGAAGATCTGGAATGCCAAATGTTGCAGATTCAGCACCTGGAGCTAATTTAGTTACTTTACCTATACCACAAGGGGCTAGAGATTTAAATCCAGCATTAACTCAAAACGACGGTTACTAAAAATTTAAAATTATGAAAAAAAATAATCTATATTTACTATTAATGATGTGTATCACAACTTTATTCTTAAGTTGTGGTGATGAGATTGAGTTTACTGCTACTGAGGCTCAAAGAGCTCCTAATTTTGTAAACAGGACTCTTTCAATTCAAGTTCCTCAAGAGAACTTATCTTTGTCAATTCCAATTGTTGTATCATCGCTTTCTGATTCAGAAAGGGTATTTGAACTTGAAGCTGTTTCTTTTACTGGTTCAGCTTCTGAATATACACTTTCAAGTGCTGTAGTACCTGCTAATACAATACAAGGTACTGCTACAGTTAATTTTGATTTTTCACAAATTGCTGATGAAGATCTAAGATCGCTTACTTTAAAAATGTTAAATCCAGATGGTGCCCCATCTAATCAAATAACGATTGAATATTTTAAAGAAATATTATGTAATGACTTAACATTAGAAATAGTTTCTGATGTTTGGGCTACTGAAACATATTTTACAATTGAAGAAGCAGATGGAACACCGATTGTCGAAAGATTCTTTCCATTTTCGACAGATTCTACCACACCCCAAGAGTATAGTGTAACGTTTACATTACCAGATGGCGACTATGTTTTAAAAATAGGTGATACATTTGGTGATGGTAATATTGGCACAGGTGGAGGTGTAACTCTTATAGGTAGCTACAAGCTTACATGTTCAATAATAACCCATGCATCTAATTCTGATGGATTTAGTACGGGAACCCCAGATCCTTTTCCTGGTGCACCCGACGCAATAGTAGAAATTACTGAATTTTCAGTTAATCCATAATTAATATAATTGAAAAAATAAAAAAAGACTACTTTTAGTAGTCTTTTTTTAACTCCTATTTGCTATGAAATATAAATTTTTAATAATATTATCCCTATATTTTAGTGGTGTTGTTTACTCACAGTCATTTTATGAAGAACGCACAATTAATCTCAAAAAGAAAAAAGATCTGTGGGAAACAGTAAAAAAAGAAGATTCTTTAAACGCAATTGAAATAAATCAGTATTTATTAAAAAATAAACAATCTAAAAAATATTTTAAAGGTAAAAGTGGTAAGACTTTTGTTTTATATAAAATAATCGAAGGTAAACCTATTTACAGAACAACTCATAATTCAACAGCAGCCATAGCTACAAATACAAATGAATTACAAGTAGGTGGTAGTTTAAATTTAAACCTAGATGGAACTGGTATGACAGTTTGGATATGGGATGGAGGACCAATTCAAGAAACACATCAAGAATTTCAAAATTCTGATAATACGGGTTCGAGAATAATAAATATGGAGAATACTGTAGTAGATGGGGACACAGGAGGAAAAAGTAATCATGCAAATCACGTTTCAGGCACAATTGGTGCTAAGGGTATTCAAGCTAATGCAAAAGGAATGGCACCTAATGTTTCCATTCAAACATACAATTTTAATAATGATCAAGTTGAAATGGTTTCGGTTCTTAATAATCCATCCTCTGAAATGATTTTATCTAACCACTCTTATGGTTTCCCCATTGATCAAGATGGTTCAACACTAGATGCATCACAAATTGGATCATATGGTTCAACTGCTAAACAAATTGATGATATATCAACAACACATCCATATTACCTAATGGTTAGTTCTGCAGGAAATGATGGTCTTACAAGCTATAGTGGTGGATTATACGGAAATTATGACAAACTTACAGGTTTCAGCACCAGTAAAAATAATTTAGTTGTTGCCAATGCAAATCCACAAATAAGTCCATTTACAAATGAGATTGTAGCATTATCCATAAACCCTAGTAGTAGCCAAGGTCCCACAGATGATTTAAGGATTAAACCTGATATTACTGGAGATGGTTCTGGTGTTTATTCACCTATATCAAATGACGGCTATGATATATTTTCAGGCACTTCGATGTCTGCACCAAATGTAACTGGTTCATTGGTTTTACTGCAACAATATTATAATCAGTTACACAACGACTATATGAAATCATCAACTTTAAAAGGATTAGTATTACATACAGCTAGAGACGATAATGATAATCCAGGACCGGACCCCATCTTTGGTTGGGGTTTATTAGACGCTGAAAAAGCTGCTAATACCATAACTAATGCTGATAATGGTTCTGCAAAAATTGAAGAATTATCTTTAAATAATGGTGATACTTATAGTTTTAATTTTAACGTAGTTTCTAATGCTAAAATAGTCGCTACAATTTGTTGGACTGATGTATCTGGAAGTCCAGTTGTAAACTCTACTCCTAATGATCTAACGCCAAAGTTAATGAATGATTTGGATATTAGAATTACTTCTGAGGGTACAACCTATTTTCCGTGGAAATTAGAATATTCACCCTCTACAGGATTTTCGAATAGCCATGGTGATAATATTGTTGACAATATTGAAAAAATTGAAATTATTTCACCTCCAGCTGGAACTTATAACTTAACAGTAAGTCATAAAGGAACTTTGAGTGCGAATGAACCATTTGGTCCTCGAATTCAAAATTTTTCTCTTATCCTAACCGGATCATTTAACACATTAACTACTTCAAATTTCAATGAAAATAAGTTGAGTGTTTATCCTAATCCTGTTAACTCTGTTTTAAATATCTCATCAAAACAAGTTATTGAAAGAATTGAATTATATAATGCCTTGGGCTCTAAATTACTAACCTCGAAAAGTGTAACAAACATAGACTTTTCTAGCTTTAAATCTGGAATATATTTCTTAAAACTATTTTCTAATAAAAGTGTTCAAACAAAAAAAATAATTAAGAGATAACACATTTCTTACATAAACTTAGATTAACTAGCAAGTAAACTAAAACTTAATTAGATCTATAGAGGTTGTTACTTAAGCGAATCAAGGGATGAAAAACAAGTAAAAAGCAAATAAAGTAAGGTAAAGTAAAGGACTATTAATCCATATAATTTGCAAAATTGCTTCTGATTTATAAACTTGATATTTTAACCCTTGATTAGCATAATAAACTAAAAAAAAATAATCAAAAACAAGCAACTGTTTTTTATAACAATACCAATGGGTATAAATTAATCTAAAACACCTTATTCTACAAAACTTAAATTTGAAAAATAAGAGTCCGTTTTTTATACATAAATCCGAAGAAACCGTCTCACTGGAGGCGGTTTCTTTATGCTTTCCTTTGTATTATTAAATGAAATTTCGTGATTTTAACATTATGATTTACAAATAATTTTATATAATATTAGAACACAACAATACGAATCAGACCACACTTTAACCTTATCCGATTGAAGATTATATATCTGAAAAATATCCAGTTCAAGTAGTTAACCAAATCAATGCCAAACTATCGAGGAAAGATGAAGCTTCCTAGAAAGCCAACGCAAACTTCTTTACAAAAAAATTTTTGAAATAAACCTCAAATGTATAAACGGTCAGAAGCTATTTTGGGAGAAATAAACTCCTAAAGTAAAACCGATACCGACGCCACTTTTATGTGCATTAAGAAAGACCACATGCAAAACGAACAGCTTAAATCAGGTTACAAGGCACAAATATCAACTGAGAATCATATCATTGTCAATAAAACCTTGCAACAAAACCATAAAATCCGCATTTGGAAAACCTCAAAAAGAAAAAAAACAAAGGGTTTTTTAAGAACTGCATCACTACCAATGCAGTTTATTTAAGCGAAGAAATCTATTATTATTTTGAAGAACAAGAGTTAACAGCTAATGTAAAATAAAATACTTTTGACAAAAAACAAGACAAAAAATATCAAAAAAAGAACAAACCTTTTAGTAAAGAAAACCTATATTACATATATGGTAGAAGATTATTATATATTTACTTTGGGACAGAAAATACACAAAACTCATAAAAGCAAATGTACTACCGAAGCAGGACATGCATAACATTTATCGCATTAATAGGCCAAAAATTTTAAAAGCTGACCACTGCGAAGTCTATGTTTTAAAGGAAAAGGAAATCGAAGCATCAAAAGAAACCAAAATCTCGAAAGTCAATAACAAAAAATTAGAGAGCTACTTACATGCAATACAGGGATACTAAAAAGAAAACAAAGCAATGCAGATAAAGAGCCAATATTTGTTCAACTCAAGCATAAACACAATTTTAGACGATTCTCATTAAAACGAATTCAAAAAAACGAATTAGAGTTCGGTTTTGATGCCTTTAGCTCATAACTTAAGAAAGAAAATGGTTCTTTAAAGGCAGAAATTAACTCATATAAAAATCAAAAATAATTAAATGATAAATAAAAACCCGGTCATGTTATTAGTATTGAGATAGATTCATTTTAAATTTCCACAGAAAAAACTATTCTTCTGTCTAATGTTTTTTAAAATTATATATATGCCAAACTTTTTCCAATATTATTACGATTTCTTAAAAAAAAGAGTTCTTAGGTAAGAAAAATTACTATATTTTAAATATTTTACTTCAAATAAAAAGCTTTAACCCTAATTTATTGTTTTATTAACTTTTTATTAAGATTTTTGAGGTGACTAATTCAAATTAAATCATAAAATAAAAACAAAGTTTAGTGGAATTCTAACGCTATTCCTAGCGTTTGTTGTGCAAATAACGTTTGCTCAACAAAAAACAATTTCAGGTACTGTATCAGATCAATCTGGTTTACCTTTACCTGGGGTTAACATTATTGTTAAAGGAACTACAAATGGAACTCAAACTGATTTTGATGGAAAATACTCTATCAAATCTCAAACTGGAGATCTACTTTCTTTTTCTTACTTAGGTTTGAAAACACAGGAAGTTACAGTAGGAGCTTCGAATACTGTTAACATAACAATGGTTGAAGATACAGAGTCTTTAGAAGAAATTGTTGTTACTGCTTTGGGTATTAAAAGAAATTCTAAGGAGTTGTCCTATGCTGTTTCAACTTTAAAGAATGATGAAATAACCAAAACAAAAGCTGTAAATGTTGCAACTGCCATGGTTGGTAAGGTTGCTGGTTTACAAATTAACACTGTAAACAATGGTGTTAATCCTAACACAAGGGTTGTGTTAAGAGGTAATAGATCATTACTCGGAAATAACGAAGCATTGATTGTTGTAGATGGATTTCCTTCTTCTCGAGGAGTCTTAGACAGAATTAACCCTAATGACATAGACAATGTTAGTGTTTTAAAAGGCGCTAACGCCGCTGCACTTTATGGCTCTGAAGCAGCAAATGGTGTTGTATTAATAACCACTAAAAGTGGCAAAGGTAAATTGAGCGTAACCTACAATGGTTCATTTCAAGCAGAAGATGTTGCATACTTACCTGAATTCCAAAACGAATTTGGGGTTGGAGGGTTTCCTGATGGAACTCTATTCCCTTTAGAAAATGTTGCTTGGGGACCGCGCTTTGACGGAAGACTAGTTGATGCTAGCGAAACGCTAGATGATGGTTCTGTTTGGCAAGTTCCATTTTCGCCTATTAAAGACAATCATAAAAATTTCTTTGAAACCGGTAATACCATTAGACATGGTGTAACCGTAAAAGGGGGTGATGAAGAAAACAGTCTATTAATGTCTATCGACCAAACAAATACAACTGGAGTGGTGCCTAATGACACGTATAACAGAACTAACTTCCGTTTAAAAGGAAGTAAATCTTATAACAACTTAAGTGTTGGAGGGAACTTATCATTCTTTAGGGCACATACTAATGTTGTAGGTGAAGGTGGTCGTCAAGATAGACCTCTATATTGGAATATTATTAACACCCCATTGCACTTACCAATTCAAGAGTTAAAAAACTGGCGTACTGGAACTTTTACCAGAAATGAAGTTTCATATTTTAGATTTTATGAAAACCCTTATTTTATAGTTGATACTCAAAGAGAGAAGTCTGATTTTAATGAATTTAATGTTCTTGCGTTTGCAGATTATAAAATCACAGACTGGTTAACAGCCTCTATTAATGTTGGTTATACATCGACAACAACTAGTAGAAAGAGAGAATTTGGAGCTTTTACCTATGCTTTCCATTTACAAAACACCTATTCTGAAATAGATCCTTATGGTGCTAGAACTGCAGATGGACTTGCAAATTTTACGAGAACTAACTCTGACTTTTTATTAAAATTTGACAAAGATTTAAACGAAGATATCAATATCAAATTTACTACTGGTCACAATTTAAGAATTGAAGATTCTAAAGAAATAAATGTATCAGGAACAGACTTAATTATCCCAGATTTTTACAATGTGTCTACAAGAACAGGTGAATTAGTAGGCGATGAAACTACAACTAACAGACGAAAAATTGGTGTTTATGGTGATTTGACCATAGGATATAAAGATTATATTTTCTTGAGTGGTACTGTAAGAAATGATTGGTCATCAACACTACCAAAAGATAATAATTCATTTACTTATTATGGTGGTGGTTTATCTTTCGTCGCTTCTGAAGCTATACCAAGTTTAGTCTCAAACAATGGTCTTAGTTATTTAAAAGCCAGTGTGAATGTAACTAAAACAGGAAATGACCCTGGTTTATATGCGACTCAAGGAACTTTTACTGCAGACTCTAATGGATTTCCTTTTGGTAGTACGGTTGGCTTATCACAATCAAACAGAGTACCCTCTCCAAATTTGAGTCCTGAGTTTACCACGTCTATTGAGGCTGGTTTAGAGTTAGGTTTTTTTAAAAATAGATTAACAACTAACATAACAGGTTATATTAGTAACTCAACCGATCAAATTGTTCCTGTTAACATTTCACTAGCTTCTGGTGCCTCTAGTGCCTTAATTAATATTGGTGAAATTGAAAACCAAGGTATAGAGCTAGATCTTAATGGTACTATTTTAAAATCTAATGATTTTAAATGGGATGTGGGCTTAAATTATACACTTCAAAAATCTGAAGTTATTTCTATTGCCGAAGGCGTTGATGAACTAAACATAGGAGGTTTTACATCTGCCCAGATTATTGCTAAAGTTGGAGAACCTTATCCACAAATTAGAACGACTGCTTATTTAAGAGACCCTCAAGGTCGAGTAGTTGTTGGTGCTGATGGGGATCCAATTCAAGACACTCAAAATCAAATACAAGGGAAAACTACTCCAGACTATATTGTGGGTTTAAACACTAATATACGCTACAAAAACTGGAGTTTATATGCGGTTGCCGATTATAGAACAGGGCATGTTTTTTACAATAATATTGTAGATGCTATAGAATTTACTGGGTTATCTAAACACAGTGCAACTTCTGGAAGACAACCCTTTGTGTTTCCTAACTCTTCATATTCTGATGGGTCTGGAGGTTTCATAGAGAACACAAACAGATTAACATCTGGTGGAGGCAATGCTTTTTGGGATAAATACAATGATGTAAAAGAAAATTATGTGACCGATGCGACTACTTTAAAGTTAAGAGAAGTATTATTGTCTTATAATTTCGATAAAACTATACTTGACCAAATTGGTGTTGACGATTTATCTATCGGACTTTTTGGAAGAAATTTAATTACAAGACGTCCAAAAGAAAATGTAACCACAGATCCCGAATTTAACTTTACAACAGGAAACGCTGTTGGGGTGGGTACACAATCTCAAACAGCTCCAACAAGACAATACGGAATGACCATTAATATAACATTCTAAAAAAAAAAATATGAAAACAATAAAAATGAAAAAAGTAATTTTGTTCCTTTTTGCACTTGCTCTTGTAAGTGTAAGCTGTAACGATTTTCTAGATGTTAATGAAAACCCTAATGATCCGGCCATTTCAACACCTAGTCTGACCTTACCAGTACCTCAACAAAGTTTTGCGGCTTTAAATGCTAGAACTATGACCTATTTAGGAAATTTTTTAGCTGTAAATTGGGCAACACCTTCCAACTGGTCTGCAAATTCAATCTTTTCGAGATATGATTTCTCTGCTGATGATTTTGCTAATATTTTTGAAACTTCTTATTTAGAAATTTTTAAAGATTTAACCTATATAGAAAATTTTGAAGACCCTACTGGCGCCATAGATTACTCTTATTATAAAGCTATATCAAAGATAATTAAAGGCTTTCAATATCAATTACTAGTAGATATTTATGGCGATGTTCCTTATAGTGAAGCCAACTTAAGAGGTGATAATACAACACCAAAATATGATGATGCTGAGACGGTCTATAAAGCTGTTATTGATGAATTAGCCGTTGCTGTAGAATTAATTCAAAATGCTCCCGACACGGCTGAAAATCCTGGAGATCAAGACATTATTTTTAATGGAGATATGGATCATTGGATTGAGTTTGCAAACAATATTAAATTAAGAATGCTTGTTCGATTAAGTAATACTGGTCAAACCTCATACATTAATGATCAAATTGCTTCAATAAATTCTAATGGTGGAGGTTTTTTAAGCATTGCCGCTGCTGCAAATCCAGGGTATTCTAAGGATACAAACAAACAAAGTCCTTTCTGGGATTACTTTGTTCTACCAAGTGGTGTTCAGCAAAATAGAGGCGACTTTACCGTAGCCTCTGAGCATACCATCGCCTTTTTAACAGATAATAGTGATCCAAGATTAAGCAGACTTTATAAGCCTTCAGCTACTGGTAGCCTTTTTAAAGGTGCAGTTCAATCAACAGTACTTCCAGGTGTTGGTTTCACTTCAAACGATCTTTCTAAAGTTGGCCCTGGTTTATTAGTTAGCTTCGATCAAGACCAAATTATTATGTCTTTAGCCGAATCTTTATTCATACAGGCAGAAGCTACCGTTAGAGGATATTTATCTGGTGGAGATGCTGCGGCTAAGGTATTGTATGAGAAAGCCATTGAAGAATCTTTCATTCAACTTGGTGTTACTGATCCTGAAACTGAAGCTCAAACTTATTATTCTCAAAACATTGTAAATATTTCATGGGACTTATCTCCAAATAAAATTGCTGCTATTATGACACAAAAGTGGATTGCACTAAATGGCACTTCGTCAATTGAGTCATGGATTGACCTAACAAGAACAGGATTTCCTTCAGGTTTACCAATACCTGCTGAATCTAATGGAGATAGACCAGTGAGATTACTATATCCTTCTTCAGAATTGTCAAGAAATGCTAACAACGTTCCACCACAATCTGTTAACGATGTATTTACTAACAATCCATTCTGGAAATAAAAAAATTGAAAAATGAAAAAAAATAAATTTTTAAAAATTTTGACTTTAAGTGTATTAATGGTATGCTTAAATTCTTGCGACCAATTATTGGATCCAACAGAAACCGATTTTGGAAAAGGACCTGTATTGACTACATTTTCTAACCCAGTTACTGAAGTTAATATTATTAAAGATGTAGCTAATACACCTGTACCTTTCGAATTTGATATTACTTATGCTGGTGGTAAAAATGTTCCTTTAGATAAAGATGTAACTATTACCATTGCTACAAGCAGTGAATCTGAAGCTATAGAAGGCGTAGAATTTGAATTACCTGTTAAAACTTTTACTATTCCAGCAGGATCTACTTCTGTAACAGGATCTCTTACTATCTTAACTGGTGGTTTAGTGCCTTTTGATTTCAAAGATATAGTTTTGGAGATAGTTGAATCTTCTGAATCCATAGCTGAATTAAACACGATAAACATAACCCTTAAAGCACTTGACGCAAACACTTTAGCTGGCGAATACACAGCAGAAGTTAATGAATATTGGAATTCAGGTCGTTTTATTGGAGATTTTGATGGGTCTCATTTTACAATTGCAGCCATAGCTCCAGGGTTATATCTACAATTTGGTTTTGGCCCTTTTCCTAACGGTGGGGATTTCTATTTTACTGTAGATGAAGCTACTGGATTTATTACTACTACAGGAAAAGATCTAGATGGGGAAACCACTTTATTAAACGGTTCTCCTATGATGACATGTGCTGGTGGTCTATTTGAAATGGTTACTTGCGATAATACAACTAACAAAAGAACTCTAAGTCCAGATGGCCATCATATTGTTGAAGTAACTGTTGGTTATGATAGAGGACCTGGTGCAACCAGAGAGTTTAAAATGAAATTAATTAGAGATTAATATTTAACAAAAATCTTAAAACCATTAAGAGGTCTATTAGAATTTATTTTTAATAGGCCTCTTTCTTTAGTGCATAAAATATTTACCTTTACCCCATGCAAAACCAAACACAAATTTTTGGCATTAGAGCCATAATTGAAGCGATAAAATCGGGAGAGAATATTGATAAAGTATTTCTTCAAAAAGGGTTAAAAGGAGAACTTTTTACAGAACTGGAAAGTTTACTAAGAAAAAAAGATGTGAATTCTGCCTATGTTCCTGTTGAAAAACTAAACCGGCTAACCAAAAGTAATCACCAAGGGGCGGTTGCTCAAATATCACCCATTGAATTTTACGATTTAGAAACTTTAGTGATGAGTATTATGGAATCTGGTAAAACACCTTTATTTCTTCTACTCGATCAATTAAGTGATGTAAGAAATTTTGGTGCTATCATCAGAACTGCCGAATGTACCGGAGTACATGGCATTATTATTCAAAAAAAAGGTGGCGCGCCTGTTAATGGCGATACCATTAAAACAAGTGCTGGTGCCGTTTTTAAAATTCCTATCTGTAAAGTTGACCACATTAAAGATGCGGTTTTTTATATGCAAGCTTCTGGCATTAAAGTGATTGCAGCTACCGAAAAAACCCAAAACACTTTGTTTGATGTTTCTTTTAAAGAGCCTTGTGCCATTATTATGGGTTCTGAAGATAGAGGCATAAACCTTTCTGTTTTAAAAATAGTTGACGAAAAGGCAAAATTACCTTTGCTTGGTACCATAGAATCCTTGAATGTCTCAGTAGCTTGTGGCGCTTTTTTATATGAAGTAGTTAGACAAAGACTTGATTAGATTGCTAGACTTATTAGATTATTAGACATATTTAGGCACAACACTATTCTTTATTTCTCTTAAAAGTGTAATTTATATTTGTTTGATTTTCCTCCTCTTCTGGATTTAGGTTTTCAATAAAATTACCATGTTCATCAAATTGCTTTAAAAAAGGATCATTCTCAGCATTAAAATGGTCTTCTTCCCAAACATATTTTTTTGGTTTTGGTATGTTTCTTTTGAAAAACAAAGCAAACAAAAACCCTGTGATAAACCCAGATAAATGACCTTCCCAAGAGATGTTTACATCCATTGGAAAAACATACCAAATCATGCTTCCATAAAGGAAAACAACCAATAGAGACAACGCTATTAAGCGATAATATTTTGCAAAAACACCTTTAAAAAAAATAAAACTAACCAAAACATAAATCAATCCGCTGGCACCAATATGGTAAGAAGGCCTGCCAATGCACCATGTTAAAAAACCGGATATTAAAATTCCCAGAACCATCACTTTCCAAGCAATAGGTCTATAAAAGTAAAACAAGGCCATAGACAGCACCAATAATGGAATGCTGTTATGGTAAAGATGCTGAAGGTCTCCATGTATAATGGGACTTAACACAATGCCTTTTAATCCTTTTATTTCTTGTGGATAAATACCATATTTTGAAAAATTAAACCCAAAACGAACCTCGAACCAAAAAACAAACCAAATAAAAAGCACGAAGCATAATGGATAGGCTACGACTCCTATAGTGAAATTAAAGTGTTCTTGGTTTTTCATAGCTACTAAGATAACAAATTGTAGTCCAACTAAGGTATGAATGCTAAATTGGCAGATATACCCGCGTGAGTGGTTGTAGCGGCATCCTTTTATGAGGTACGAATAAAAGATATAGCGGAAAACACGACCCTTTTTAGGGGCACGCCCAAAAAAAACAATTCTGATATTCAGACGGCTGTTAAAAGTGAAAAAATTACTTTAATTTTACCGTTATGAATGAACCACTTGCAGAACGATTACGTCCGAAAACTCTTGATGATTATGTGAGTCAGGCGCACTTAGTTGGCGAGCATGGGTCATTAACCAAACAAATAAAACAAGGTCTTATTCCATCGATGATTTTTTGGGGACCTCCGGGAACTGGAAAAACAACCCTTGCCTACATTATTGCAACCACCTCTGGCAGGCCATTTTATACCTTAAGTGCCATTAATTCTGGCGTAAAGGACATTCGTGATGTGATTGATAAAGCCAAACAAAGTGGCGGTTTGTTTACCACTAAAAATCCTATTTTATTTATTGATGAAATTCATCGATTTAGCAAGTCGCAACAAGATTCATTATTACAAGCGGTTGAAAAAGGATGGATTACACTTATGGGTGCCACCACAGAAAACCCAAGCTTTGAAGTAATTCCTGCTTTACTTTCGCGTTGTCAGGTTTACATCCTTAATGCTTTTAATAAAGAAGATTTAGAAACCCTTTTAAGTCGTGCCATGACTCAAGATGTTTATTTGTCTAAAAAGAACATAACCCTTAAAGAAACCGGTGCTTTACTAAGACTGTCTGGTGGCGATGCCAGAAAACTTTTAAATATTTTTGAACTTATTATCAATTCTGAAGACCAAGAAGATATTACCATTACAGACGAATCGGTATTGAAAAAAGTACAAAATAATACCGTTAGATACGACAAAACAGGCGAACAGCATTATGATATTATTTCGGCGTTTATAAAATCGATTAGAGGCAGCGACCCCAATGCGGCCGTATATTGGTTGGCAAGAATGATAGAAGGTGGCGAAGATGTTAAATTTATAGCCAGGCGATTGCTTATTTTGGCCAGCGAAGATATTGGCAATGCCAACCCAACGGCCTTAGTTATTGCCAACAATACTTATCAAGCCGTAGCAACCATTGGATATCCTGAATCAAGAATTATTTTAAGCCAATGTGCCACCTATTTAGCGTGTTCACCTAAAAGTAATGCCGCTTATATAGCCATTGGTAAAGCCCAGCAATTGGTTAAAGAAACAGGAGATTTATCTATACCCTTAGAAATCCGAAATGCTCCTACAAAACTTATGAAAGAGCTTGGTTATGGCGATAACTATAAGTATGCCCACAACTACGAAAACCATTTTGCCAATCAGGAATTTATGCCCGACCCTATAAAAAACACCAAGCTTTATGACCCTGGAAACAATGCCAGAGAAAATGCCTGCCGTGAGTTTTTAAAACAACGCTGGAAGGATAAGTATGGGTATTAGCTGTTAGCTGTTAGCTATTAGCTGTTAGCTGTTAGCTGTTAGCTGTTAGCTGTTAGCTGTTAGCTGTTAGCTGTTAGCTGTTAGCTGTTAGCTGTTAGCTGTTAGCTGTTAGCTGTTAGCTGTTAGCAAAACTAAACTTTTTAACTTTGAACGTTGGCAATAAACTAAAATTTAATGGTGAGGTTTTTTTGTTTTAAAACGCCATTCTCATAATGGTCAAGAATCCATTGGTCTCCTTTTTTGTATAAGGTAGTATTCAAACCATCTACTAAAAACACGTTTTCTAAACCTGTTTTCTTAATTTTATATACCACTTTGGGCGTGCTATCTACCAGTTGAAAGCCATTATCTATGGCTTGTGCATATAAAACCTCTGGAACTGACGAGCCATGGCTTATTTCTTTAGCAGATTCTTGTGTTGTTTCTTGGATAATTTTAGAGGTTAACGCATCTGTTTTGACCGTTTCTTCAGGAACCACAGTAGCTGTTTGTTGTTGTTTTAAGGATTCTATTTCTTCTTTAAGTTTTTGAATCTCTTGAGCAGTTTCATCCTTTTTGGTTTCTGCAATTGGCTCTTCTAACACAACCTTATTTTCATTGGGTTGATAGCTATAATTTATTGTTTCAAAAGATTTAAACGCATCTCGCAAAGCAAAATTATAAGCTTTTTCATATTCTTTTTCTCTGGATTCTCCTAATAGACTTTCATACACTATTTTATCATTACAAGCTTTAAGAACTATCTTTACTTTGGTTTTAAACAGTCCGGAATCGTTGATAAGATTAGATTTTAAAGCCAAGCATCTGTCTTTAGATAAATCCAATGGGTAATTGTCGCCTTCCATCAATGTTAAAAATCCATTTTTTTCAAATAAAAATTTAGTTAATTCATTTAATCTATACTGATTTTCTTCTTTTAAAAAATCGTATTTTTTTGGAACAATGACATATTTATACTCATTTAAATTGGTTTGGGAATAGGCACTTGACATGATGCCCATCAAAACTATTACAAAACACTTAATTTTCATCTTTTTTAAATAAAACGTTAAACCCTAGTTGTAAAGATACACTTTGTGCATCATATATGTTTTTATATTCAAAAATATTGTCGGCCATAATGTAAAAATTGACCATTCCAAAATTAGCCGAAAGCCCTAAACCTACGTTATAATATGAAAATGAATCTATGGTATAGGTTACTTTGGTTTGCAGGCCATTTAATACTTTTCTAAAATAATAGGTTGTTAAGGCCATTTGTGATTGTTTAGGTCGTTTTATACCATATAATTGCAGTCCTATTGCATTTTGATAACCGCTTTTACCCCTTAGACAATCACAATCTTTATATTTCTTTTTACCAAACGCATAGTTTAATGAAGCATTTAGTTTTACTGGTCGCCATGTGGTATATTTTGTGTTTGTTGTATCTACTTTAAATAAATCATTAAATTCATCTTCAATGGCATTCCAATAATCTTCGGCTGTTTGGCCTGCTCCCGTTTCTGGAAACAAAGGGTTTACACCTTCAAAAACGTAATTACCTGAAACTTTATAGTTCTTTACATCCTTACTATGGCTTATAAATCCAATATCTTGCAAACTACCATCAACCATCCACTGATCTGTTAATTGATAAGTAAACCCCACATCGACACCCAATCCTAAATTTGGCCAAAAAAAAATCCGTTTCCTTAAATCCTTGATGGTGCTTTCTGAAGTTGCTCCGTCATTATTTAAACTAGCAATCCCAGACGTTCTTACTTCCAAATCTAAATTAAACATATGATTATAAAAATTATTGGTGCCATCAACCGTTACAAAAGAGCCTTTATTGTTTGTGGAATTTATATCCAATAAACTGGAATATAGTTTCCCCCTAAACCCTATGGTAAGCTCTTTATTTACTTTTTTGTTAACCCCTACGTGCAACACCGAAATAAGCTCTGCCCTGGCATTAAGATGACTGGCATTGAAGACTCTGTTAATGTTTGTTTGATTGCCCTCATAAGCCAAATGGCATAATCTTTAGGGAAATAGGCTATAACATCCAACTCTTGATATAGGCCAAAACTAAGGTATTTATCTTTTTCAAAACGATTTCCAAAGGCAAACCCACCCGAAAAAATCTCCAATTGCTGGTTGATGATAAAAAAATCATTCGCCTGCATATTATAGATGGCCTTTTCCAACTTTAAGTTAAAATCCAACCCATCGTTTGCAAATAAATTATATATTGTTGCGCCCGAGGTTCCTGCGTTTATATGTATTTGAGACAGTAATGGCACGCCAAAATACCCCATGTTGGTTACCTTACCTCCTGGATTTAATAGCAGCGATTGTGGAATTTCAGAAAAGCCATAGAGAAGTTGTTTATTTTGTGATGATGCTAAACATGATATCAATATAAAGAAGACGCAAAATTTTCTTATTACCATTATATCACGGTTGTATGTTTAAATAAAATGTTCCTTTAGATTTTAGGATAATTCTGCCTGGGGTACTTTGATTTATCGGTTCTCCAGAAAGTATATTTAAAGTAAAGACTAGTTTGGTGGTGTTTTTTAGGGCTGTTAAAAAATTACCTTCAAAAACTTCAATATGCTCGTTCACCACATCACTATTATCTGGCGAAGCCACTGAAGAAAATGAAAATGTATGACGTATTTGGTTGAAATCATCCAACATATCCACTTGCACTTGAAACCCTCTGTTAATGGAATTGGTTGTTTGAAATAGAAACTCGGCTTTTTCAAGATAATCAATAACAAACTCATCATTAAAAACATCGATATTTGCTGAATCTTGAAGCCCTGAAATCTCTGTACCATTGACCAGAAACCTATTAGCTGGTTCATTAATAAACACTAAACTAGATTCTATTACAGGTGTTAACTGAATGTTATTTACCTGATTAAAATCGACCTCTTTGGTACAAGATGTCGATACCAAAACAATGATAAGAGTTATTATAAGGTATTTGAAAACTTTTATAAACATGGTACTTTTAAACGAAAACATGGATAACTTAGTATTTACTAAAGATATTTTTTAAGGTGAATTAAATTATCTATTTGTTTAATTTGGCCTTCAAAACTTTGATTGGTAACATTAAAAAAGATGGCATCCATACCAATATTAACGGCTCCCAGAATATCGGCTTCATAATTATCGCCAATCATAATGCTTTGATTAGCCTTTGTTTTGGCCACATCAACCGCATAATTAAAAATCTTGGGATTGGGTTTCTTTACCCCTACGTGTTCTGAATTGGTTACCGTTTTAAAGAAATGATCAATTTTAGAATGTGTCAATTTTTTTTGTTGAACTTCCTCAAAGCCGTTGGTAATGATGTGCAGATGATAGTTGGCACTTAAATAATTGAGAATATCTACCGTGTTTTCAAAAAGGTGGTTAAAGGTGGTTAAATGGGTTATGTAATCTTCAGAAAGTTTATAGATCATCTCTTTAGACATGCTAACATCCATGGCCAAAAAAGCATCCTGTAACCTTCCAAAACGTAGGGATGTTTTGTCTATTTTTTCTTCTCGATATAATTTCCAATAGGCTAAATTAATAGGTTCGTACAGTGCCAGAAAGGTTTTAGTATCGATGTCTATATGGTTCAGCATAAAAATCTTTTCAAAGGTCAATGCCGAATTTTTATCAAAATCCCATAGGGTATGATCTAAATCAAAGAAAATATCGGTGATGTTGTTTAGTTTCATCTGTCTTTATTTAATGTTTTTAATTGTCAATCTCGATAACTATCGGAAGGAATGCCCAAACAATCATTTTCACCTGTGTGTGAATGTAATTCTTTAGGGTGTATCATGGCTATGTTTTAGTGTTTTGTTAATGTGTTGCCACTGGCCGAATCTAAAACCAGATTAAACAAGTCTTTAAAACCTTTCCATCGGTCCAGATCGCTAAAGGTATAGTTGTGAAAAACCGGAACAAACACGCCATCCACTTTTTTTACTTCATCTATGAGCTCATTTAACTCTTTTTTCTTGTCTAAAATTGACTTTGTTTTTAGCAAGGCGTAATCCATTAAATGATACGACCATATTTTTAAAGGTGTTTGCACTTCATAATCTAAATCGTAAAACAAAAACGGCGTACAGGTACCTGCCCTAAACCCCAGTTGGTTAACATACCCCATGGTATAATCTTCCAGCACCTCAAGCTCAATAAGGGTTCTATAGGTTTCTGGCAGATTGAGTTTTGAAAATGACTGTCTGGAGGCCGTTAAAGAGGTATTGATAATGGATTCCATGCGCAACTTTTCTTTTTTCAAAATCAAGGGGTCATGAATGGCAAAATACGAAGCTTTTAATCCTACCGTTCCATAGTCGGCCACTTGTTTTATAAGGGATGCAAATTTCTTTTTATTGGGATTAATTCCTTTATCATAGGTAGAATAGTCGCCTATTAAAAAAAAGAACAGGAACTTATATTTGGTTTGCTTTTGTTTATTAATGAGGTATTTAAAAGTGTCAAACGGGTCATGCTTAAAGTTTAAAATCACCATATACCGGTAATACAGACGTTTAAATTTAAACGCTATCAAATCTTTGAAG
Organism: Flavobacteriaceae bacterium CG_4_10_14_3_um_filter_33_47; assembly: GCA_002784145.1. GTDB lineage: Bacteria > Bacteroidota > Bacteroidia > Flavobacteriales > Flavobacteriaceae > Yeosuana. Next base: position 22,422 of record PFKE01000010.1, read on the forward strand.
GTGCCTCCTAAGGTTCTTAAAATGCCTTTTAGCTTAAAATTATAAGCCATAGGAACATCAATGATGGGTTTAATGCCATAGGTTCTTTTAGGAAAATGAAAATCGGGATATTGACTTTGCAGTTTATCTCTAAACTTATAAGCCCAAATATCAACCACTGGCTGATGTAAAAAACCATGTTTGTATGCCATGCTTTCGGTAGCCGCAAATCTTCCATACTCGTCATTAACATGTGGCAAATACTCTTCGTATCTGGACAGCATGTAAAAAGACGCCGCAAAGATATCAAACGGAATGGCGCTTTTTTCGCCGTTAAAAAAAAAACATTTCGTGTTTTCCCAGATATGCACATTGATTTCAATGTCCGAGAGTCCCTGTTCAAACAAAATCTCATGACTTTTTATAAAAACCTCACTGCCCAATGGCTGTTTGGTGTATGAAATTTTTAAACTGGTATGGGCTATAAATTCTTCAACGGTGCTTGTAAAAGCAACTTCAATACCCAGTACTCTGGTACAGATATGTTTAAAAACATAGCGTATTCTTGGGGTTATTTTATGGGTGTAAACTAACAGCATAGGGTTTGCAAATTCCAAATTAAAAGTAACAAATTCCAAAGGTTATCCTGTGATTTTTTTTGGAATTTAGAGTTTGAACCTTGTTTTTTTTGATTTTTAAAGAAGGTTTTCATCGGCAAAACTAAAGTATGCCTTTTCTGTAACAATTAGGTGGTCCAATACTTTTATATCTAAACTTTCTGAAGCATGTTTTAGTTTTTGGGTGAGTTGCTTATCGGCTTCACTGGGTTTTAAGGTGCCAGACGGATGGTTATGCACCAATACAAGACTGGTGGCACCTACTTCTAAGGCTTGTTTAAGCACTAGCCTAACATCTACCAAAGTGCCTGTAATGCCGCCTTTACTCAATTGATTTTTTTGAATGACTTTATTGGCGTTGTTTAAATATATAATCCAAAACTCTTCATGCTGCAATTCGCCCAGCATGGGTTGCATGAGTTCAAATACCGAGGCACTGGAGGCGATTTTTTTTTGTTGCAGGGCTTCTTCACCACGTCGTCGCCGTCCCAACTCTAAAGCCGCCACAATGGTGATGGCTTTGGCTTCGCCTATGCCTTTAAAGGCCATCAGTTGTTTGATGGATAGTTTTCCTAAGGCGTTTAGGTTATTATCGACACTTGCCAAAATGCGTTTGCATAAATCAACCGCACTTTCTTCTTTATTGCCTGAGCCTATTAAAATGGCCACCAACTCGGCATCACTTAAAGCCGCTTTGCCTTTATACAGTAATTTTTCTCGTGGTTGGTCATCTTGAGACCAATTTTTAATAGAGAATGAGGTAGGTTTTTCTTGCATTTGATAAAGATAAATATTGTTAATTTATAAATCAACAAAGCTTGATTTAAAATCAGGGCAAACTTATAAACTTTTGAAACTGTTTACCGCAAATTCGCTAATTAAAAAATATAGCCTTTGAAATAAATAATTGGCGGATTTGCGGTTTAATTTCGGTATATAACCTTCTAAACTACCTTATCAATTAAGAAAACCCGTTGGTTTTTTAAAGCTATTTAATATAATAGAAAATTTGTGAATTCGTGGCAAAAAAAGCCTGAGCTTGCCCTAGATATAAAATCTTTATCCTTTGGCATCATGCACCATGGATTAAATGCTGACGAAATTTATCGCCTTTTCAACATTTTTAAATACATAATCTCCACTTTGGCTCGTGCCCATGGGGTTTTGCGTAAAAATGTTAAGCTGGATTTTATGGAAGGGTTATCATTAAAACACTTGATATTGATGGTATGACCCATATATTCCCACCCGTAATGCGCCACCAAATCAGTGACGATTTTTTTTAAAGTAATGCCATGTAACGGATTATTGGCCTGTGTCTCCATGTATTAAGCGTTTAATTTTTACAGCCTTTTCAAAATGGTTTAACTTGTGGGTCATGATCCACCATTCGGCTGCTTCCATTAATAACTCTGGGCGGTCGTTTTTATTGGAGAAAAAGGCATAAAAAGAAACCCCTACTTGGTCTCCCTTTTTAGCTATTTTTTTATCACATCCTTTTAAAATGATGTCTTTTAATAGGTCTTGCACGTTTGTTAATATCTTCGTTTACTGGTATTGCGTCGTCTGGAGCTATTGCCACCGGCCTGTTTGGCACTTGAACTGGCTTTAGACCTGTTGCCGCCGCCGCACTGTTGTTTCTTTTCAGGGTCGGTAGAAGCATTGGGGTCGGGTTCAAACCCTTCTACAATCTCCACTGGAAATTTCATCCCTACCAAGGTTTCAATATCACGCAAAAACGTGGTTTCATCGGCACTGACCAAAGATAGGGCTTCGCCACTGGCACCTGCTCTACCCGTTCGGCCTATTCTATGCACGTAATCTTCAGGAATGTTGGGCAATTCAAAATTTATCACATGGGGCAATAAGGGAATGTCCAAACCTCTGGCGGCAATATCGGTAGCTACCAATACTCTAATGGTGCTTGCTTTAAACCCACTCAAGGCCTTGGTTCTGGCACCTTGACTTTTATTGCCATGGATGGCCGAGGCGGTAATGCCGGCACTTTGCATTTTTTCGCAAAGCTTGTTGGCGCCATGTTTGGTACGGGTAAATACCAAGACCTGTTTCCAGTTGCATTCTGAAATTAATTTGATAATCAGGCCTGTTTTTAAGCCTTTGGCCACTCGGTAAACTTTTTGTGAGATGGCTTCAACCGTGGTGTTTTCGGGTGTAGCCTCCACATGTACTGGATGGTTTAAAATACCATGTGCCAATTTTTTGATATCGGTCGAAAAGGTTGCCGAAAACATCAGGTTTTGTCGTTTGGCCGGCATGAGTTTGATAATGCGTTCTATATCTCGCAAAAAACCCATGTCTAGCATGCGGTCTGCTTCGTCAAGCACTAAAATTTCTACTTTTGAAAGCGATAACATGCCTTGATTGTGCAAATCGAGGAGTCGTCCTGGTGTGGCTACCAACACATCAACCCCTTGACGCAATAAGTTGACCTGTGGGTTTTGATTGACGCCGCCAAATATTACGGCCGACCGTATGTCCAGAAACACACTGTATTCTTTAACATTTTCATACACTTGGGCTGCCAGCTCACGCGTTGGGGTAAGCACTAAGGCACGCACCGGGCGTTGTCTTAAAGGTTGCCCTTGCGATAACAATTGAAGTAACGGCAAGGTAAACCCTGCTGTTTTTCCAGTACCTGTTTGCGCCGAGGCCAACATATCTTTACCTTCTAAAATAGGTGGAATGGCTTTTTGTTGTATGGGACTTGGTGTGGTATATCCTTTTTTGCTAACTGCTTTTAGCAAGGCCTCAGATAAGCCTAATTGATTGAATAACATATACATTATTTGGTAAATGACCGCCTAATGGTAACTGTCATTTTTTTATTAAGGTGCAAAGGTACTGTTTAAAAAGTTATAATGTTATAAACTTAAAAAGTTTAATTTTGCTAACACCATAATGCATTAAGGCAACAAAAACTTTTCCCAAAGCTTAATTACATAATGTGACATTATAGTGTATAAAGAAATACCCTGCAACTAATCAAAATCTTGGATGCACTATAATAGTATTATGTTTAATTATTGCTTATTAATGCTTTTATACTGGAAAACATTTGCAATTTAGCATACTATACTGGAAAATAGCATGTCATTTTTAGTGAATAAATACGTTTACTGGAAAGTTAAAAACACATTAAAAAAACCTTTATAATGGAAAAGATTTGCAACTATATGTGTTTTAATGGAAATTAATGACCATTTTTGAGTTGTAAAAGCAATTCTAATGGAAAATAACATACCTATCCACTTGCAAGAAGTAATATTTGCTTCAAGCGATACAGCCATAAGCAGAAAAATATCACTTGCCTTTATTTTAGCTGTTAGAAACCTTTTTAAGTATCGCTCTGTGGTATAATAATTTTTTAATGTTCCGAACTTTAGAACAGTTTTCATGTTGGTGTTATGATAGTCAACCAAATCCAACAACGTTTTTTGGTCGTCGTCCTCCCCTAAATATCGTGCCTTAATGGATTAAGCAGTTACAAGTTTAAATTCGGAAAGCAATTGTTTCTGACACTCCAATAAGTCAGCGTACACCTGATCCAAATAAGCATTCAATGCTGTAGCATTCGGAGTTCTTGGTTTTGCCCTTTTTGCTATCGGATCCCAATAGGTAACCGATAGGTAACGCTTCAAACTGATTTCAGCCCGTTTTCCGTTGACGGTTATACGGGCATAAAGAGGTGCAATATCGTCTTTTTTTTTGGCTGCACTCAACCAAAAATGTATACTAAAAGTCTTTGAAGTCTGCATGTGCTCTCACTTTAATGAATATTCGATTTGTTTGCGAAAGTCAAATCGAAGCGAAAGTCAAACACTAATGAACTACCAATGTAGTGAAAAATTTTGTATCTTTTTAGGTAACCGAATAGGTAACCTGCCAATTGATTTTAAAGCTATTCTTATGAAATCATAAAAAATGTAAATATTTGATTTTCATAAAATTAACTATTTTTTGATATCCATTGATACCCTAAAAGTCGGGATGACAGGATTTGAACCTGCGACCACACGGCCCCCAGCCGTGTACGCTACCGGACTGCGCCACATCCCGTTTAAAAAACAGTTTTCAAAGAAACATATTTTTATATAAATACAAGAGCCAATGCGTTTAAACTTTGACTTTTTCTTTATGTAGTTTTTTTTAATTATATGTAGACGTTGAGGCTTCAAAAGTAGAGTCTTTGGCCGCTAAATAGCGCTCTGCATCTAAAGCTGCCATGCACCCTGTTCCTGCAGCAGTAATAGCTTGTCTGTAAACATGATCTGCAGCATCACCAGAGACAAAAACTCCAGGAACATTAGTTTTAGAAGTTCCTGGCTTATTAATAATATAACCTGTTTTGTCCAACTCTAAATAATCTTTAAAAATATCTGTATTTGGCTTGTGACCAATGGCAACAAAGAATCCTGTTGATGGAATTTCATGCTTTTCGTTAGTCTTATTATTAAAAACTCTTACACCAGTAACCACTTGTCCATCTCCTAAAACCTCATCAGTCTCTGTATTAAATAAAATCTCGATATTTTCAGTTTTTTTAACTCTATCAGCCATAATTTTTGAAGCTCTAAATTCATCTCTTCTTACAATCATAGTCACTTTTTTACAAAGTTTGGATAGGTAATGTGCTTCTTCACATGCAGAATCTCCAGCTCCTACAATAACAACCTCTTGATTTCTATAGAAAAACCCATCACAAACAGCACAGGCAGAAACACCTCCACCTAGCTTTAAGTATTTTTGTTCAGAATCTAAACCTAAGTATTTTGCAGAAGCACCCGTTGAGATAATGATGGTTTCGCAATGAATTTTTTTGGTATCATTAACCCAAACTTTATGAATGTCTCCTGAAAAATCTACTTTAGTTACCCATCCATCACGCACATCTGCTTCAAATCGCTCTGCTTGCTTTTGTAACTCCATCATCATTTCTGGTCCTGTTATACCATCTGGATAACCAGGAAAATTTTCAACCTCATTGGTTGTTGTTAATTGGCCTCCAGGTTGCATACCTTGATACAATACGGGTTTCATATTTGCTCTTGCAGCATAGATTGCCGCTGTATATCCTGCAGGTCCTGACCCTATAATTAAACATTTTACTTTTTCTACACTTTCATTCATAATCAAATAAATTTAACTATCACAAAAGTAGAATTTTTAAAGGAAAACTTTCGCTCAATTTATCAAAACTTACTATCCTTTTATAATATCTTCTTATTCATTTAGTTATTCACATTTTTTTTGTAAATTGTATATCAATCAACTACAAAATTAAATTCTATATGAAAACAGTGCTACTCCTTCTTAGCCTAACATTTATAGTTTCATGTAAAAACAATTCTGAAACGAAAATAGATGACAGCCAACTTGAAGCTTCTGCAAAAGAATTTACCATGAAAGGTGCTTGGAAATTAATTAGCTATTACAATTACCAAGACAATGAAGTTTCTGATACTATAAGCGCCTCTGATACGAATAAACAAATTAAAATGTACACAGATACCAAAGTTATGTGGAGTAGATTTAGAGATTCTGATACCTTAGATTGGTTTGCCTACGGAAATTATTCTATAGGCAATGGTATTTTAACGGAAGTATTGGATTATGGGTCTAAATCCATGAACGAAGCTATTAAAGAACAAAAAGAGTTCAATTTTAAATTAATTTTAGATGCCAATACATTTTCTCAAGTTCAAACAGACGAAGAAGGTAATGCTATCTATGCCGAAAATTATTTAAGAATTGAATAATGAGTGAATTAATTAATTCAGTTAATTAATTTTTTATGAGTGATTCTTTTCCTTTTATAGCCGCTTTAATCGCTTCAATTTTACATGTCATAACTGGCTCTGATCATCTGGCTGCTGTGATTCCTTTCGCCATTGAGTCTAAAAAAAAAGCATGGAAAATTGGGCTTTTCTGGGGAATTGGTCATTTAATGGGTATGCTGGCTATTGGCATTTTGTTTTTGATATTTAGAGAACTCATTCCTGTTGAAAAAATCTCTGTTTATAGTGAGCAATTAGTGGGTATTGTTCTTTTACTTATTGGCGCTTGGTCTTTTTACAAAATATTTAAAGAGGAAAAGAAGCATAAACACTTGCATATACATGGCAATCATTCGGTTGTTATACATAAACATGAACATACTCATGCTCATGAGTCCTCTCATCAACACGCCCATAAAGAACCCTTAAAACAAAGCAGCGTTGCTTCATTATCTATAGGGTTTTTACATGGATTGGCTGGTATTTCTCATTTCCTGCTATTTATTCCTGTTGCTAGTTTTAAAAATCAAATAGATTCCATTTCATATTTAACAGGATTTAGCTGTGGCATTGTTCTGGCTATGACCACTTTTGCTCTACTTATCGGGCAAATTTCATCGTTTAGTAAAAATGAGCATCATGACACGCTATTTAAAGGAATTAGATTTTCTGGTGGCCTTTTTGCAATAATCATAGGTTTATACTGGCTGTTTTCTTAACAAATTCTTGGTAACTGCTCTCCAATTAATGGCGTTACAATTCTCCTTCCACCTATTGAACTTTGCATGACAACCTTGTTTGGATGTTCGTGGGTTACCTCACCTATTAATGCTGCATTTTTTCCTTTTTGGTCTTTCTTCATAAAATTCAAGACTTCCTTAGAAATTAAAGCATCAACGACCACTAAAAAAACACCTTCATTGGCAACATATAAAGGATCTAATCCTAAAATCTCACATGCCGCAGCCACTTGCTTTTCTAAAGGAATTTTGTCCTCATAAATAAGGACACCTTGATTAATATCTTGAGCAATTTCAGATAATACGCTCGCAACGCCACCTCTGGTAGGATCTCTAAAAAGATGAATTTTATCTCCAAACTCATTTATAAGATCATTTACCAAAAAATTTAAATTGGTGGTATCACTTTCTATACTCGATTCAAACTCTAAGCCTTCTCGTTGAGACATAATAGCCATACCATGTTGCGCTACATAGCCATTAAGCAGTATTTTATCTTCCACTTTAATGTGTTTTGTCGAAATGTTAGCTTTTGGATTTACTTCTCCAAACCCTGTAGTGTTAATAAATATTTTATCGCCTTTTCCTCTTTCAACTACTTTGGTATCTCCTGTTATTATCTGAACACCGCTTTCATCTGCGGCCTTTTTTATAGAATTTACAATGGTTATAAACTCATCCATTTTTAATCCTTCTTCAACAATAAATGCTAATGACAAAAACTTTGGAACAGCCCCACACATGGCGACATCATTCACAGTTCCGTTAACGGCTAACTCTCCAATATTTCCACCTTTAAAAAAAATAGGCGACACCACAAAACTATCGGTTGAAATGGCTATTTTACCATTAAAATCAACTATAGAGCCATCATGTTTTTGGTCTAAATAAGAATTGCTAAACGTTTTAAATACAATATCATCTAATAAATCTCGTGTCATTAAACCGCCACTTCCATGACCTAATTGAATGGTCTCGTATGCCCTTGTTCCTTTATCCATAGTTATTCTGTGATTAGATTGCTTGAAAAATGATAGTATGCAGCACAGGCTCCTTCAGAGGAAACCATCGGCGCTCCAAGTGGATTTGAAGGCGTACAGGCCTTCCCAAATTGATTACATTGATGTGGTTTTTTAATGCCTTTTAAGATATCTCCTGCAATACAATTAGGATTTTCTGGTACTTTCATGTGACTGATACCAAACTTTGTTTCAGCATCAAAAGCTTTAAATTCTTTATTTAAAACATATCCGCTATTAGGTATTTCTCCAATGCCTCTCCATTCTCTGTCTCCTACTTCAAATACTTGATGAATTACTTTTAACGCCGCTAAATTTCCTTCTTCTTTAACCACTCTGGAATACTGATTTTCAACGTTGTAAATTCCACTTTCAAGTTGCTTAACCGCCATGTAAATGCCTTGAACCAAGTCTAAAGGTTCAAAACCTGTAATTACAATAGGTATTTTGTATTTCTCTGCTAATGGATAATATTCTTTATAACCCATGATAGCACACACATGGCCAGCACCTAGAAAGGCGTTTATATTACAAAATTTATCATCTAAAATAGCTTCCATAGCAGGAGGAACCAAAACATGTGAAACTAATATAGAATAATTTTTAAGTCCTTCTTTTTGGGCATGTAAAACAGATAAAGCATTCGCTGGCGCAGTGGTTTCAAAACCCACAGCAAAAAAGACGACTTCTTTATCTGGATTACTTTTAGCAATTTTCACAGCCTCAATGGGCGAATACAAAATTCTTAAATCGCCACCATTTGATTTTGCTTCCAATAAACTTTTTTTACTACCAGGTACTCTAATCATATCGCCAAAAGAACATACAATAACGCCTTGCTCCAAAAGCTCAATAGCTTTATCTATTAAGTTTAAAGGTGTTACACAAACCGGACAACCTGGACCATGAATCATTTGAACATAATCAGGCAATAACTCAAGTATTCCATTTTTTACTAATCCATGAGTTTGACCACCACAAATTTCCATGATTTTCCATGTTTTTGTGACTGTTTTTTCAATAAGCTCTAAATAGCTTTTTGTTGCCTCTAAATTTCTATATTCTGTTAGATACTTCATTTATTGCTACATTGTAAGTAGTACATCATCTGCCCAAAAGAAATGTTTTCATCATTAGGAGCTAAGTTAATGTTAAAATACAGTTTATATTCCTTTTCTCCAATTTCTTTAATCATATCTATCAAGGTGGTATTCTGAAAAACGCCACCACTAAAAGCGATGTTTTTATACTGATATTTCTGAGCTATTTGAAATACATGAGATGTTAAGGTATAAAAAAAGTTTAGTATGACGTTCTCTTTTGAATTCCCTTTTTGAAAATCTAAATATAGATTAAAGATTAATTCTTTCGTTGGAATGAGGCCGTTTTCCGAAATTTTACAGTAAGCTTGGCATTTACTCAAATCATAGGTATCTATCAAACTCTCCATTAAAATGGCTGCTTCTCCTTCATAAGAATTAAAATCACAAATATTAAGCAAGGACGCAACCGCATCAAACAACCTTCCAACAGAAGCCGTTTTTAATTTGTTTTTACTATTTAAAGTATGGTAAATTGAGATTTCATGACTCTCAAACTTTTCATTGAGAATATGTTCCATTTGAGGATTTGATAACGATAATAAAGACAATCTTGGTTCTTTAGACATTTTATCACCTGCAAGCCAATCAAAATATTCAAAATGAGCAATTCGCTCCATGTTATTTGAACGGTATTCAAAAAATTCTCCGCCCCAAATCTGGCCATCATCACCATAACCGGTTCCGTCCCAAATGACTCCTAAAACAGATTCTGAAGAATTAAATAAATGATGTTCTCCTAAAACGGATGCAAAATGCGCTTTATGATGTTGAATTTTATGTAATTCTATTTTGTCTTTTATAGATAGCTCTTCTCCATACAAAGTGCTTTGATATCCTGAATGTGAATCAACCAATAAGACATCAGGCTTTTGTTCAAACACATTTATAAAATCTTGAACTACTTCTGTAAAACGTTTGTAAACATCAAAATTGTCAAGGTTACCTAAATATTGACTTAGATAAACATATGAATTAGGCGCATAGGCAATGGTACTTTTTAAATGTGCCCCTAAAGCCATGATTTTTTTATCTGATTTTACAGAAATATCAAATAAATTAGGGGCATAACCTCGAGATCTGCGGAATAAAACTTCTGTAATATATTTTTTACTAAACTTCACAACAGCATCATCCTGTGGATGCACAATTTTTAAATGGTGGTTTAAAAAATAATCTGCCACATGGTTTAGTTTTAAAAAGGCCTCTTCAAAATCATTTATAATTGGTGAGCCATGAATGTTGCCACTCGTAGCCACTATTGGGAATTTTAACTGATTTGCTAATAATTGTAATATCCCGGAATACGGTAACATAATCCCAATTTGATTTAATCCTGGTGCAACAGCCTCTAAATTAATTTTACCTTTAAAACCCTTTGAATTAATAATATTTATAGGCCTTTCAACAGATTTAAGACTTTGTTCTTGTTTTTCAGTTATTGGCAATTCTTTTTTTAAAGCAACTAATGAAGGATATAAAACGGCAAATGGTTTATTAGGCCTATGTTTTTTATCTCTTAGTTTTTGAACCACTTGGCCATTCTCGGCATGACAACATAACAAATATCCGCTGGTATTTTTAATGGCAATAACATTTCCTTCTAATAAAAGATTAGCAACGCTTTTGAATAAATCATTCTTAGAAACCTCAACTTTTTTACCAGAATTATCAACTAAAAACAGATCTATTCCACAGGTTTTACAGGTATTTGTTTGTGAATGAAACCGTCTATCTTCAGGATTTGTGTATTCCTTGATACAATCATCACACATTGGAAAATCATCCATGCTGGTATGACTTCTTTCAAAAGGAAAGGTTTTAGTAATGGCCCAACGCGGCCCACAATGAACACAAGTTGTAAAAGGATAATTATAACGCCTATTTTCACTGTTTTTTATATCTTTTTGGCAATCATCACAAATAGCAAAATCAGGCGTGAGTATTAAATCAAGCTGTCCACTTTTTTTTGAAGGAACTATATTAAAATCATCAAATTTTGGATACTGAATTTCATGAATTGAACTCTTTTTAATTTTAGAAACTGGTGGCGGAAAACTAATTAACTTTTCATAAAAACTATGAGTGGATTTTTCTGAACCTTGCACCAAAATAATAACGCCATGTTCGTCATTTGAAACAGAACCTTTTAACAAAAACTCTCTAGCTAGGTTATAAACATAAGGACGAAACCCTACACCTTGAACTTGTCCGGAGATTAAAATTTTATAGGTATTTTGCATTAAGTTTTATAGTTTCAAACGTCCTATAAATTTACGATAATTTTAAATGAAGTTTTTCTGATTGCTCGAAGATTTGATTAATTAATTTAGGAATAACATCTTTCACTTTTTGGCTTAACTCAATAGTCATAGGATTTAATTCTTCAATAGAAATGGTAAACAGATGAATATCTGGAACTTTATCCATTAGGTAAACGGCTTCAACCATATCCTTTAGACCAACATCATGAACGCTTAAAGCTGATGGAAAATCTGATGCAAATTTTGGACGGATTATAGAGATGGTTCCGGCTGGTTTTCCATCCATAGTAGCATCTACAAAAATAATGGTAGGATACACTTGAAAACAGCTAAGCAGTAAAAAGCCTCCTGTACCTCCATCAAGAATATCTAAATACTCTGGAAGTGCTAATTTTGACATGTGCTGAATGGCATGCACACCAATACCTTCGTCTCCCATTAAATAATTACCAACACCCATAACAAGAATGCTTTTGGACTTGTCCTTTTCAAAAAAAAAGGAGTCACTACTAGTGGCAATGGGTACTCTTTCTGGTATTTTCATACTTTAAAATAAAAAATAAATTCATTCAAATCCAAAATTCTAGGCATTAGAATGAATTTATTATCAATTAATAACATTTATTTAGTAGCTACAATGCCTTTCTCTTCTTTAATTTCTATTTCTTCTTCATTATGGGCATGTTTAAGTCGTTCATCGCATACAAACTTATAACCTCCAAACATAGAAGATACTTCTCCTCTACCTTCCAACCAATCATGATAGAATACTAAATAGACATGAACCATAGCAAAGAATATAAATAACCACATGGCTGCATGGTGTATGCTTCTAACCAAAAAATCACCACCAAAAAGTGGAATGACCCATGTAAACATTTTAGGTAACCACCATGAAGCCATATCGCCATACAAAGCAAAACCAGTAATGATTTGAACTAAAGCTAAGACAAACATAAAAATATAGGAAAGTGTAGCCACACTATTGTGACCTATACTGATTTTGGTTACATCTTCTTCTTTTTCGTTCATTAACATGATGTCAATCTTCATGACATGCCAGAAATTGTTCCAGTTTTTTTTGGTAAACGGCCAAAAGGCTTTCCAACTGGCAAATCTATTTCCAGCAAAAGCCCAATAAACCCTCAATATCATCACAAAAAAGAACAAATAAGCGGCTGTAAAATGCAAAAATCTAACAATACCAAAAGAATGCAAATTGGTGGCTTCAGCACTTGATAATATAGCTGGTGGATTAGCAATTAAAAACCCCGTAATAACCAATACAAACAAAGCAAGAACATTTAACCAATGAAAGATCCTGACAGGTAATTCCCAGACGTAAACACGTTTAAAATTTCTTATTTTTTTCATGCCCTTTTATTTAGCTAAATTTCACAGCTTCCAACATTCTGAACTTTGGAAATATGATTACCATGCTCATCATACAAATGAACCGCACAAGCAATACAAGGATCAAAGGAATGGATGGTTCTAATAATTTCCAAGGGTAATTCAGGATCTGCAACAGGCGTTCCAATTAAACAAGACTCATATGCAGAACGTACCCCTTTTGGATCTCGTGGTGATGCATTCCAAGTACTTGGAACCACTTGTTGATAATTGGCGGTTTTTCCATCTTTTATTCGAATCCAATGCGCTAAAGCACCTCTAGGAGCTTCCATGTACCCTACGCCTTTTGCTTCTGCTGGCCAGGTGGAAGGTTCCCAATTTTCAGTATTTGCCATGCGTTCATCACCATTTTTTATGTTTCTTATCAAAGTATCATAAAACTCCATAGTCCAATTAGCTACCAATTGTGTTTCAATACCTCTGGCAGCGGTTCTTCCTAATGTTGAGAAAAGAGCATCAACTGGTACATTTAAATATCCTAAAGCAGCATTAACGGCTTCTTGAATTTCTTTGTTTCCTCGAGCATATCCAACAAGAAGTCTGGCTAACGGACCTACTTCCATTGGCATTCCTTTCCATCTTGGAGTTTTAATGAAGCTATACTTTTCTTCAACATTTAAATGCTCGTAAGGTGGTTTTGGACCAGAATATTTAATATTGGTTTCTCCTTCCCATGGATGTCTTCCTGTATCTTTACCTTCAGCATAATTATCGTACCAAGAATTATTTACAAACTCTTCTATTTCTTCACTGCTTCTATGGTTTACATCTATGACTTTAGATAGGTCTCTGTTTAAAATAATACCTTGCGGGAATTTAAAATTAGATTGATCTGCATAACCATTGGTTGGAAAATCACCATACGACATATAATTACCAAAGCCTTTTCCGATCGCTCCCCAATCCTTATAGAAGGATGCAATGGCTAAAAGGTCTGGAATATATACTTGTTCTATAAATCGTTTTCCTTCTTCTAAAAGCGATTTAACCATGGCTAATCGCTCTGCGTTAATACCACCAGGATTTTCGGTATTTATGGCACAAGCCATACCACCAACCAGATAATTTGGGTGTGGATTTTTACCTCCAAAAATGGTATGAACTTTAACAATTTCTTTTTGCCATTCAAGGGCTTCCAAATAATGGGCTACTGCCAACAAATTGACCTCTGCAGGCAATTTCATTTGAGAATGTCCCCAATATCCATTTGCAAAAATTCCTAATTGGCCGCTTTCAACAAATTTTGTAATTCGTTTTTTAATATCTGAAAAATAGCCCGGTGAACTTTTTGGCCAACTGGATATGCTTTGAGCCAGTTCAGAAGTTTTTTGTGGATCTGCCTTTAAAGCATTGACCACATCTACCCAATCTAAAGCATGTAAATGATAGAAATGTACTGTATGGTCGTGCATATATAATGCACCTTCCATAATATTTCTTACCATTTCGGCATTAGGTGGCACTGCAATACCTAAAGCATCTTCTACCGCTCTTACAGAGGTTAAAGCATGCACTGTTGTACAAACCCCACAAGTTCTTTGTACAAAAGCCCAGACATCTCTTGGATCTCGTCCTTTAACAATTTGTTCAATACCTCTAACCATGGTACTGGAACTGTAAGCATCTACAATTATTCCGTCTTTAATTTCTGCTTCAATTCTTAAATGACCCTCAATTCTGGTAACAGGATCAACAACTATTCTATCTGCCATAATATTAAATTTTAAGAGGCAATATTTTTTTCGTTTGATTTTCCTCGGTTAATTCTACTCTTTAATTCTTTCCGTTTAGAAATATTAGCACCAATAGCATGAACAACTAAACCACCTGCTAAAACTCCTGCGCCAATTTTACCAATATCATCCGCTAAGCCTTCGGCATGTAATCCAGGAACTTTGGCTAATCGTTCGTAAAATGGCCCATTATCCCAGAAATTTTCTTCACTACATCCTATACATCCATGACCTGATTGAATTGGATAACTTACGCCATTGTTCCATTTTATGGTACCACAAGAATTGTAGGTCATCGGGCCTTTGCAGCCCAGCTTATAAAGACAATAACCATCTTTAGCATTTTTATCGTCAAACGTTTCCGCAAACAATCCTGCATCGTAATATGGTCTTCTATAACAACTATCATGCACTCGTTTTGCATAAAATGCTTTAGGTCTTCCTAATCTATCAAGTTCTGGCAACCTTCCAAATGTTACCATATGAATAATAACGCCTGCCATGACCTCTCCTATTGGTGGACATCCTGGAACTCTTATGATGGGTTTATTTTTAATTATTTTATGAATTGGAGTTGCATTTGTTGGATTTGGTTTTGCAGCCTGCACACATCCATTGGATGCACAACTTCCCCAAGCTATGATAGCTTTTGCGCCTTCAGCAGATTCTAATAATATGTCTTTTGCAGATCTTCCTCCTATACAACAATAATTACCATCATCTCCCATAGGCACAGAACCTTCAACACAAAGAATATACTCACCTTTGTATTTTTCCATAGTAGCTTTTTTAGCTGCCTCGGCTTGATGTCCTGATGCTGCCATCAATGTTAACGTATAATCTAAAGATATTTTATCTAGAATAATATCTGCTACAATAGGGTGATCAGAACGGATAAAAGATTCACTGCAACAAGTACACTCTTGGAAATGTTCCCAAATTACTGGTACTCTGTAAGTAGTCTCAAGAGATTTTGCTACTTGACCAACCATCGAGTTTTCCAGTCCCATATAGGCGGCAATGTAGGTGGCAAATTTCATAAAATCTCTTCTGCTATAGCCTTGTTTTATGATGCTCTCATAATAAGTTTCTCTCACTTCTTTTTTTGTAGCCATAATTAAAATTAGATTAATAAAGTTGATGTTTTCTGCGCTTTACCTTTCAGATGTCTTAAAACTAAATAATAACATTGAAAAAAAATATGACTTTTATCATATTATTAATTTCTATAAATATTTATTATTGCTTTAATTATCAATAATTTAACCACTTAAAAATTTCAGCAAAATGCATGAATTATCTATAGCTTTGGGAATTGTTGATATTGCTGAAAAGGAAACAAAAAAAGCCCAAAAAAGTAAGGTTAACTTGATTGAACTGGAAATTGGGACTTTGGCAGGCATAGAATTTGACTCACTTGATTTTGTTTGGCCTATAGCCGTAAAAAACAGTGTTTTAGAATTTGCCTATAAAAAAATAAAAGTCATTCATGCCGAAGCTAAATGCAGTGATTGTGATACCCTTTTTAAATTAGATCATGTGTACGACAGCTGCCCAAACTGCAACAGCTATCTTAAAGTGATCATTAAGGGTAAAGAATTGTTAGTAAAAAGCCTTGAAGTCTCTTAATTTTAATAATGAATTAACAATCTTTTCTTAAATTTTATCGATTATTCACAAAACCATTAATCAAATGGCAATTCTATAATGAGATGACATTTGTCATATCCTATTTCTATCTATAAAGTTATTTTAGTTACAACACTTATTTTCTTGATTATGGTAACTAAAGAGAATGCTATACATAGGTCAAAACTATTAAATGTTCTTTGGGACATACAAAGAAAAAGAAGGTTCATCAGTCGTGATGACATGAAAAAAATTTCAAAGGAATTCAATATTTCTATGATTGAATTAGAAGGTGTTATTTCTTTCTATCATTTTTTTCATCTTTCAAATGCTGGCAAGTACACCATCTATTTGAATTGTTCAACAATTTCCCAACATAAAGATTATCAAGCAGTAAAGAAAACCTTTCAGGATGAATTAGGAATTTTAATTGGCAACGTTACAAAAGACAACTTATTTGGATTTTTCAAAACCTCATGCATTGGTCTTAGTGATCAAGAAACTTCTGCCCTGATAAATGGACATCCTTTTACAAACCTTACTCCTGAAAAAGTTCAAACCATCATCTCTAAACTAAGAAATGGGCATTCTGTTGAATCATTGAGTAACGATCCCAAAAATAATATTCAGTACACACCAAAAGACGAAGCTAAGACCATCTTCTTTAAAACTTACAGCAAAGGCAAAGGGCTTTCCAAATTGGCTACTTTAACACCTGATGAGGTTATTCAATTAATAACTAAATCTAAGCTTTCAGGAAGAGGAGGCGCGTTTTTTCCAACCGGAATGAAATGGGAAATGTGCCGAAATAACAAATCAGACCAAAAATATATAATTTGCAATGCTGATGAAGGTGAACCCGGAACCTTTAAAGACCGAGTATTAATGAACAAATATCCGGGACTTTTAATAGAAGGCATGGCCATAGCTGGTTATGCCGTTGGAGCCCATGAAGGTATCATATATTTAAGGGCAGAATATTTATATTTAAAAGAAAGCATTGAGAAAACCATCAAAGAATTTGAAGAATCTGGATTATTGGGAAAAAACATTCTGGGAATAAACAATTTTGATTTTACGGTTCATATACAAATGGGAGCCGGAGCATACATATGTGGCGAAGAAACCGCTCTTATTGCCTCTATGGAAGGAAAACGTGGTGAACCATCAACCAAAGAATATTTCCCAGTAGAAAAAGGTTTTTTAGGTAAACCAACCGTTGTCAATAATGTGGAAACACTTTGTGCAGTGCCAAGAATTCTAGAAATGGGTTTAGACAATTACCTGAGCATTGGAACCAAAGAAACACCTGGAACCAAACTTTTAAGCGTCTCTGGCGATTGTAAAAAACTAGGGGTTTATGAAATTGAATGGGGCATGAAGTTAAGAGATTTTTTAAGCTTAATTGAAGCAGAAGATCCTTATATGGTTTTGTTTAATGGATTTTCAGGCGAATGCTTATCTAAAGTTGATTTTGATAGAGAAATATCTGGAGAGAATTTATTAGCAGAACACATTCAATTTAATTTTAAGGATCCTATTGAATATTCTCGCAAAATGAGTGGTGTTGGTCTGCGAAGTGGCGGATCAATCATGGTTTTTAATAAAAGTCGAAATTTAATTGGAATACTCAAAAACATAACCAAATTTTTTGTGGCTGAGTCTTGTGGTATTTGTGTACCATGCAGAACTGGTAATTTCCTTCTAAATAAAAAAATTAACAAAATCATATTTGGTCATGCCGATATAAAAGACCTAGAACAAATAAAGGAATGGAGCACTATTATTAAACAATCCAGCAGATGTGGACTTGGAAAAACATCTACAAATTGTTTGCTTACTGCCCTACTGAAATTTCCAGAAGAATTTAAAAAATACCTCACAGCAGAAAGCAATTTCAATCATTCATTTAATATTGAAAACGCTGTAGAAAACTACAATACAATTATCCAAGAAATAGAAAGTACTTATGAATAATTTAATAAACATAACTATTGATGGGAAACAATACCAAGCACATGAAGGAAAAAACTTGGTAGAAGCTGCTAAAGAAAACGGTATCTACATCCCTACTTTATGCCATTTTCATGAAATTAATACTCCTCTAGGCACATGCCGAATTTGTACAGTATGCGTTAACGGTAAAACAACTACGAGCTGTACAACAAAAGTATATGAAGGCATGGAAGTTGAAATAAACACGCCAGAACTTTTAAATACTAGAAAAGCAATCATTGAGATGCTGTATGCAGAAGGAAATCACTTTTGTCCTTCTTGCGAAAAAAGTGGCAATTGCGATATGCAAAACTTAGGCTATGATATGGGCGTTACTAATTCACGTTTTCCTCATGTTTATAGCAACAAAGTAGTAGATTTCACTTCGGACAGAATGATCATGGAATCCAACAGATGTATTCTTTGTAAACGCTGCGTTGAAGAGATTAAAACCAAAGACGGTAAAGATGTTTTTTCTTTTGTGAGCAGAGGTATTAAAACTCGCGTTCATATTGATTATGAACAAGAGAAAAAATTAACTGACGCTGAAGCTATGCATGCTATGAACATTTGTCCCGTTGGAGCTATTTTGGTTAAAGGGATGATTTACGAACAACCATTTGGAGATCGCAAATATGATATGACCGGAAAACTAAAAGAAACCCAAATTCATACCGACTTTATAAAAAGAAATGATGAAAATAAATTTATAGTTGCAACAACGTCCTTAGCCGGATGCTTTGGATGCCATATGTCGTTATTAGATATTGATTTAGAGATTTTGGATATTCTGGAAATAGTAGAGTTCAACAAATCACCATTAACAGATATTAAAAAGTTTAGTAAACGATGTGACATTGGTTTAATTGAAGGCGGTTGTGCAAATTCTGAAAATATAGAAGTTCTAAAAGAGTTCAGAAAAAAATGTGATATCCTCGTTGCTTTTGGTGAATGTGCCATTATGGGAGGTATTCCTGCCATGCGGAATTTTGTTCCATTAAAAGAATGTCTGGAAGAAGCTTACATACATGGTTTAACTAGTGAAATTGGAACTAATATAATTCCAAATCATGAAGATATTCCTAAACTACTTAACAATGTATATCCGTGCAATGAAATAGTTAAAATAGATTATTACATTCCTGGTTGTCCTCCAAATGCCAACCATATATGGAAAGTTGTAAAAAATATTCTATTAAACGAGGAATACTCTATTACTCACGAAGAATTTAAATACGATTGAGCATGAAAAAAATAGTTATAGATCCTGTAACAAGAGTGGAAGGACATGGTAAAGTGACCATTCATTTAGACGAAAACAACAACGTAAAAGAGTCTTTTTTTCATATTGTAGAGTTTCGTGGTTTTGAGCGCTTTATTCAAGGGCACCCCTACTGGGAAGCTCCTGTATTGGTTCAGCGACTTTGTGGTATTTGTCCTGTAAGTCATCATTTAGCTGCAGCGAAGGCCATTGATCAAATTGTAGGCATAGAACCCAAAGATTTGTCTTTACCCGCACAAAAAATTAGGAAACTTTTACATTTCGGACAGATATTCCAATCACATGCTTTACACTTCTTTTATTTAGCTTCACCAGACTTATTATTTGGTGTTGATGCAGATCCTGCAAAGCGAAATGTTGCCGAGGTTGCCATTGCACACCCCGAATTGGCAAAAAAAGGAATTTTAATGAGAAAGTTTGGTCAAGAAATCATTAAAACTATTGCAGGAAAACGTATTCATGGTATTTCTGCCGTTCCTGGAGGCGTTCATAAAAAAATAACTTTAAAAGAAAGAGACTATTTTTTAAATAGCAAAGAAATACCTTCTGTTGATGCCATGATCAATTGGTCAGTTGAGATTATTGATTTCTTAAAAGGCTATCATAACATAAATAAAAAATGGTTAGATGAATTTGCAGAATATCCGTCAGGACATTTAGGCTTAGTAAATAAAGACAATGGTTTTTTAGAATTATACGATGGTAATTTACGCGCCTTGGATGCCAATGGCAAAGTAACCTTAAACGATATTCCCTCCGATGATTACATTCAATATTTTAATGAAGGTGTAGAAAAATGGTCCTATTTAAAATTCCCATATTTAAAAGATTTAGGAAGAGAAAAAGGATGGAATCGCGTTGGACCTTTAGCTAGAATAAATATTTGTAATGGTATTGAAACACCTTTAGCAGAACAGGAACGACTTATTTTTAAATTATCAACACATGGTAAAATAAACAACAAAACCATGTATTCACATTGGGCACGACTTATAGAGATGTTATATTGTGCAGAAATGATGAAAAAATTATTGAATGATGAAGATATTTTAAGCAATGACCTCGTTAGAAAAGGAGAACGACGTAGTGAAGGCATCGGTATTATTGAAGCGCCTAGAGGTACATTGATTCATCATTATGAAGTTGATGATCGTGACCGAATAACACGCTGTAATCTCATTGTTTCTACAACACATAATAACGAGCCGATGAATCAGGCTGTTAAATGGGTCGCTAATAATGTGATTAGTGGAGAACCTAAAATTACCGAAGGCATGCTCAATCAAGTTGAAGTCGCTATTAGAGCCTATGATCCTTGTTTGAGTTGTGCAACCCACGCTTTAGGACAAATGCCTTTAAATATTCGGTTGGAAGATTGCGAAGGAAACCTTATAGATGAAAAAATTAGATCATAAAGCAATCGTTATAGGAATTGGCAACATTGGACGACAAGATGATGGCATAGCTTGGCTATTTTTAGATTATTTAAAAGAACAGAATATAAATATTGATCTGGAATACCGATATCAGCTTCAAATTGAAGATGCAGAATTAATTTCCAACTATGCCAAAGTATTTTTTATTGATGCTACTAAAGAGACAACAGAACATGGTTTTTACCTAAAACCATGTCTGCCATCAATAACATACAACTTTAGCTCTCATGCTGTAGAACCAGAAACCATTTTGCGTTTATGCAACAAACTGTACAATCGTAACCCAGAAACATCCATATTAGGAATACAAGGTTATCATTGGGATTTAAAAATTGGATTGAGCAAAAAGGGAACAATAAATTTTAATAAAGCAAAAAAATACTTTAACGATAAGGTACTTATTAACTATCTTTGAGTAAATCATAAATTTTATAGCTATGTGTGGAACTTGCGGTTGCGGATCTGAAAAGAATGGTGTAACCATTCTATCGCCAAAAGAAAATAAAACTAATGAGCAGCATCACCATCATCATGATGGCGAGCATTCACATAGTCATGATCACTCAAATGATCACCATCATCACGACCATCATGAGCATAGTCATGGTCACTCACATGATCACCATCATCACCATGATGATGAACATAGTCATGAACACGACCATCATAAAACCATCCTAAACCTTGAACAAGATATTTTAAAGCATAACGACGTTATGGCTGCAAGAAATAAAGGTTATTTTGAAGCTAAAAATATTTTTGCCATAAATTTAGTTAGCTCTCCAGGATCAGGAAAAACTTCCATTTTAGAAAGAACTTTAAGCGACTTAAAAAATGAAAAATCATTTTTTGTTATTGAAGGAGATCAACAAACCCTAAATGACGCTAACAGAATTGATGCACTGAATATTCCAGTAATCCAAATCAACACAGGAAAAGGATGTCATTTAGAAAGTGAAATGGTTTACAACGCGGTTAAGCAATTAAACATCACAGACCATTCAATTTTAATGATAGAAAATGTAGGCAACTTGGTCTGCCCTTCCATGTTTAACTTAGGAGAAAATAAACGCGTGGTCATTATTAGCACTACAGAAGGAGAAGATAAACCTATCAAATATCCAGATATGTTTTTTACATCAGATGTCTGTATCATTAATAAAATTGATTTGCTGCCATATTTAAAGGTAGATATAGAGAAGTTAAAAAACTATGCTTTACAAGTCAACCCAAAATTAATATTCTTTGAAGTCTCTGCTACCAAAGGCGAAGGCATGGAGTCGTGGTACAAATGGTTAAAAGAAAACTAAATCAAAAACAGCTATGTGTCTTTCAATTCCCGGAAAATTAATAGAAATAACAGCTCAACTGGACGAAACCTTCAGAACCGGTAAAGTATCTTTTGATGGCGTTATCAAAGAAGTTAGCCTTACACTGGTGCCAGAAGCCAAGGTTAATGATTATGTTATGGTGCATGTTGGAGCCGCCATTAGTGTAGTTGATGAAGAGGAAGCTAAAAAAACCTTTGAATTGTTAAAACAACTCAATGAACTTTATGACTTAGAGCCACCAGAGCTTAATTAATCAAAGAACCTATGAAAAACATCCTTGGTTTATGATATATATCATATTACACATTTTCATAAAACACTAATATTGTTTGATTTTTTCTTTAACATTCAACTAAAGAAACTTATTAATAGCAATAAAAGTCTGGGAATTCAACATTTTCAGACTTTTTTATTTATGCCTGAAAAATCTTCATTTCAAGTCTTTTAAGCAACTTTTAAGATTAATTTAGTGGTTATTTGAATTTAATAAATAATTTTTGCAATATGAAGCTATTAATTGTTGAGGACGAAACCGGCATCTCTAATTTTCTTAAACAAGGATTAGAAGAAGAATCATATCAAGTAGATGTTGCTGAAAACGGAAAGCAAGGCTTAGACCTAGCCATGTCTGGAAATTATGATTTGTTGCTCTTAGATTGGATGCTTCCTGGGTTAAGCGGCATTGAAATATGTCATCAATTTAGAAAAGAATTTAAAGAGACTCCAATTATTTTTTTAACAGCAAAAGATACGGTTGACGAAACCATCTTTGGCCTTCAATCCGGAGCCAACGACTATATTAAAAAGCCATTCCACTTTGATGAGTTATTAGAACGTATCAAAGTACAGTTAAGACCCAAATCTGTTGAGAATCCCATTCTATCCATTGGAAATATTACTTTAAATACCAAAGCTCACAAGGTTTTTAAAGAACATGAAGAAATCATATTAACTCAAAAAGAATTTGCTTTATTAGAGTATTTGTTAAATAACAAGGGTTTTGTCTGCACAAGAACGAGCATCATTAAAAACGTTTGGGACATTCATTTTGATTACAACACAGGCGTTATTGATGTATACATCAATGCCTTAAGAAAAAAACTTAAATTAAATGCTAAAGAATATTTTATTCAAACCGTAAGAGGTATTGGATACATTGCCGAAGAATTATGACATTAAGTTTTAGAAATAGAATTGCTTTACATTACATGATAGCCACAGCCATCATCATGGCCGTCATATTTGGTATTGTTTTTTTGGTTGTTCAAGAAACTATGTATCAAAATATAGATACAGATTTAAATTTTGAAGCTTCAAAACATTCGGGTGAAATAAAGATTGTAGGTGACGCTATTCAATTTATCAATAAAAAAGAATGGGAAGAAGTTGAACATAAAGAAATTCAAATAAACCCTGTTTTTATTCAAATCATTGACACTCATGGAAAGGTTATGGACAAATCTCCAAACCTTAAAAGTGATGTTTTACCCTTTAAAAATATTGAAGACTACGGAACTCATTTCAATACCTATTTAAAAGATCAGGTTATCCGGCAAATTCAAAAACCAATTGAAACTAACGGAAAAACAAAAGGCTATATGCTAGCAGCCATGACCTTAGAACCGTCCATGATGGTTTTGCATAAATTAAGGAATACCCTGTTGGTTTCCTATTTAATAATGCTTAGTGGCTTGTATTTTATTTCGAGATATTTGGCAGGTAGAAGCATCATTCCTGTGAAACACATCACTCAAACAACCAACAGAATTACCAAAAACAATTTAAATGAACGAGTAGAATTGCCTATTTATAAAGACGAACTATATGATTTGTCATCGGGCATCAATAAACTTTTACAGCGAATTGAAAATGCTATTGAAAGAGAACGTCAATTCACATCTGATGCCTCTCATGAGCTTCGCACACCACTTGCTTCGTTAAGAGGTACTTTAGAAGTTTTGATCAGAAAACCTAGAGAACTCAAGGAATATGAAGAAAAAATATCATACAGTTTATCAGAAATTGATAGAATGACAGGCATTATAGATCAATTGTTATTATTGGCAAGGTTAGATGCTTCCAATGCCATAACCAATAATATCGCCATGTCATTACCTGCTCTTATTGATGAAATATTAGTGAGACATCGTAAAGAGCTTCTATTAAAAAAAATTAAAGTTGACGTACAACTAGAAACTACAGATGAACCTAAGGTTCCTAAATACCATGCCAATCTTATTCTTGATAATATTATCAACAACGCTATTAAATATTCAAAAAACAACACCTCTATTTTAATTCAGATAACCTCTACAAAAAAAGGATTTCAGTGTAAAATAAAAGACCAAGGAATTGGTATAAAACAGGAAGATATTCCAAATATTTTTAATCATTTTTATAGGTCTGATGCCTTAGAACACAGACACATCACTGGAAATGGCCTAGGCCTTTCCATCGCACAAAAATCGGCAGAAGCTATCCACGCAACCATCCATTTAGAAAGTCATCCAGATGTTGGATCTACATTTACCATCAAATTTTTAAGTAAATCTTAAGATATTCCGTTTTTCAGTGTTAAAAAAAAGCCTTTTATTTGCAAGTATTAAGAGGTACTTATTCATGAGTATTTCTTATACGGTTGGTTAGGTTCGGGTTGGTCCCCGAACCTTTTTTTTTAAATACCTTCTTCCCTTTTTAAGCAAATCTTAAGGCATTGATTTACTAAAACTTAGTTAAACACTTTAAATTTGTATGTCATTAAATACATCCAAAAATGTTAGAAAAAATTATTCAATATAGCATTCATCATAAACTTATTGTTTTGTTGTTTACTGCTGGTATTGTCGGTTTTGGTTTTTATGCCCTATCCAATATTCCCATAGGGGCTGTACCAGATGTTACCAATAATCAAGTTCAGGTTATCACAACCTCAAGGAATTTAGCCACAGAAGATGTTGAGAAATTTTTAACCTATCCTGTTGAACTTGAAATGGCTAACTTGCCTGGAGTTAAAGAAATTCGTTCCGTTTCAAAATTTGGATTGTCTGTGGTTACCGTGGTTTTTGATGACAAGATTGGCACCTATTTACCAAGACAACTTATTGCTGAAAAAATTAAAAGTGCTCAAGAAAAAATTCCTGCCGGATTTGGAACACCTTTTATGGGACCAGTATCAACAGGCCTTGGAGAAATTTACCAATACATCATCAATGTTGACCCAAAATACAAAAACAAATACTCATTATCTGACATTAGAACCATTCAAGATTGGATTGTTAAAAGACAATTATCTGGAATACCTGGCGTGGTTGAGGTTAATACTTGGGGCGGACATTTAAAACAATATGAAGTAGCCATAAATCCGGAATCATTAAGAGCTATGAACATCTCTATTTTTGATGCTTTTAATGCTTTAGAAAAAAACAACAGTATTGCTGGTGGTGGTTATATTGAAAAAGGGAATGAAAGTTATTTCATTCGTGGTGAAGGCTTAGTTAATTCTCTTGAAGACATTGAAAATATTGTGGTTACTACCAGAGACAATGTTCCTGTTTATATAAAAGATATTGCTTCCGTTGGATTTGGAAATGCCAATCGGTTTGGTGCTATTACTGGCAATGGTGAAGGCGAAAAAGTACTTGGACAAGTTATGATGTTAAAAGATGCCAATTCTAATGCCGTGATTAATGCCGTTAAAGACCGAGTAAGCGAAATTCAATCGTCATTACCTCCAGGCATAAGTATCAATCCGTTTTTGGAACGTAGCGAACTCATTGCCAAAACAACCTTTACCATTGCTGAAAACTTAATTCTTGGATGTTTAATTGTCATATTTGTGGTGGTTTTACTTTTAGGAAACATCCGGTCTGGACTTGTTGTTGCTTCCGTAATTCCATTGTGTTTAATGTTTGCATTATCCATGATGTATATTTTTGGAGTTGATGCTAATCTGATGAGTTTAGGAGCAATTGATTTTGGTATTATTATAGATGGCGCTGTCATTATTGTAGAGTTCATCGCCTTTAAAATTACCGGTCAGCGAGTAGCACTTTTAGCACTTCCAAAAAATGAACAACAAGGATTGATTGATAAAATAACCTTTCAAGGAGCAACTAAAATGATGAAATCGGCCGTTTTTGGACAATTAATCATCATCATTGTATTTATCCCCATATTATCATTAGTCAATGTAGAAGGGAAAATGTTTAAACCCATGGCTTTAGTGTTCTGTTTTGCACTTATTGGCGCTATGGTGCTATGCTTTACCTACATTCCTGTTATGGCTTCCTTATTTATAAAACCTTCAAACGTTGAAAAAAGAACCATCTCTTCAAGACTTATTGCTTTTCTGGAAAATAAATATAAACCCACCATTTCTTGGGCACTTCGTCAAAAAAAGTTAGTATTAAGCTTGTCTGTTTTATTGTTATTTTTAACAGCCTTTCTATATTCAAGAATGGGTGGCGAATTTGTACCGACCTTAGATGAAGGCGATTTTGTGATTCAACCAGTACTTAAAACAGGGACTTCTTTAACAAAAACCGTTGAAGCCACAACCAGAATGGAAAACATACTTTTAAAATTTCCAGAAGTAGAACAAGTAGTAAGTAGAATTGGTGCTGCTGAAGTGCCAACAGATCCTATGTCTATGGAAGAAAGTGATGTCATCATCAAATTAAAGCCAAAAAGCGAATGGGTTTCTGCACAAAGTAAAGATGAATTGGCCGATAAATTTAAAGAAGCTCTATCTGAAATTCCTGGAATAGATTATGAATTTACACAACCTATTGAAATGCGTTTCAACGAGCTTATTACTGGAGTTAGGGCCGATTTAGCCATCAAAATATTTGGTGAAGATTTAGATATTCTTTACAAAAAAGCCCTTGAAGTAGAAAAAGCCATTCAAAATGTAGAAGGCGCTGCAGATATTTCTGTTGAAAAAACAGCAGGATTACCTCAAATGACCGTTAAATACAACCGAAACAATATTGCAAAATACGGACTTAACATTGAAGACCTCAATAAAATAATCACTATGGGTTTTGCCGGAATGCCTGCTGGAACTGTGTTTGAAGGCGAAAAACAATTTGATTTGGTGGTTCGTTATGATGAAAAACACCGAAAAGACATCCAAAACATTGAAACCGCATCCGTATTACTTCCTAACGGAAACAATTTACCATTAAGTGAATTTGCCAAAATAAGTTACACCAAAGGGCCAGCAAAAATTTCTCGAGATAATACAAAACGACGCATTGTTATTGGGGTAAACGTTAGAAATCGCGATTTAGAATCTGTGGTTAAAGATGTTCAACAAATCATTAACACTGAAATTAAACTGCCTACAGCCTATACCGTAAGCTATGGTGGACAATTTGAAAACTTAAGAACGGCTTCCGCCCGATTAAAAATAGCCGTACCCATTGCACTTGTTTTAATATTTGTACTCTTATATTTTGCTTTTGATTCTGTTAAAGAAGCCTTGATAATTTATAGTGCCATACCTTTATCGGCCATTGGCGGTGTGCTTCTACTCTATTTTAGAGATTTACCTTTTAGTATTTCTGCAGGCGTAGGTTTTATTGCCCTTTTTGGTATTGCTGTTTTAAATGGCATTGTTCTCATTGAGGAATTTAAAGAGTTAAAAGCACACGGAATTAGTAACATTAATAAACGTATTCTTATGGGAACCAATAACAGATTAAGACCGGTTTTACTTACTGCGGCAGCAGCGGCTCTTGGGTTTTTACCAATGGCTATTTCAACCTCGGCTGGAGCAGAAGTACAACGACCCTTAGCAACGGTTGTGGTTGGCGGACTCATAAGCGCCACCGCATTAACACTGGTTGTATTACCTGTTTTATATGCTATGTTTGATAGAAAAGGAAAAAAAATTAAAATAAAAAATAAAGCATTGCCCCTGTTAGTGTTTTTGCTTTTACCCTTTTTTGCGATGTCTCAAACTAAAGAAATCTCAGCAGATCAAGCTGTTGAAATAGCTTTGAAAAACAACAACATGCTTAAAGCCTCGGTTAATAGAGTGAATCAATCAAAACAACTAATTGGAAGTGCTTTTAATATTGATAAAACACAAGTTTATTACCAATATGACGAAAATAATCTAGCAGAAAACGGACAACCTTTAAAAGTTTTTGGTATTAGTCAATCCATTCAATTTCCAACTATTTATGGATCGCAACGAAAAGCCGAAAAACAAAAAACAAAGTTATCATTTCAAGAATATAACATGAATGAACGCTTGTTGAAAAAAGAAGTGTATTCGGCTTATTACAGCGTTGTTTATAACATGAATGTAGTAACCCATTATCAATATTTAGATAGCTTGTATCAACAATTTTCAAATGCAGCCACAAAGCGCTATGATGTTGGTGAAACCAATTTACTTGAAAAATTAATGGCCGAAACTAAACAAAAAGAAGTATCATTATTGCTTTCACAAAGTCTGGAAAATGTTAATAAAGCCAACACAACCTTACAGGAATGGCTTCAATCAGATTCAACGTATGTGGTTTCAAAACAAACCGCACCATTACTGCCACTTAAAGAATGGAACCTCTTAGAACATCCTGGATTACTGTACTATGAAACTGCTAAACAATTGTCTCAAACCAATTTTTCTATTGAAAAACAACAATTGCTTCCAGATTTACAATTTTCTGTTTTCCAAGGAACCAATAACGGAATGAATGCAAAAAATTATTCTGGGTTTCAAGCTGGTGTTTCCATACCCTTGTGGTTTGGAGCAAATAAGTCCAAAATAAACGCTGCAAAAACCCAAACCATGATTATTGAAAATAACTATGAAAACTATAAAATTCAGCTTGAATCAAAATATAAAAGGTTGTTTTCAGATTTAAAAAAACACGAAGAAGCCATAAATTATTACAATAACAAAGGGCAGCAATTATCAAGAGAATTAACCTTAACGGCTTCTAAAGCCTTTAAAAATGGCGAAATTAACTTTTTACAATACGTTCAACTATTAGAAAGCGCCACCACAATTAACATCAACTATTTAAAAGATCTCTTTAATTATAACACCACCATTTTAGAATTAAATTATTTAACTTATTAATGATAATCTCCATGTTAAACCACGTTAAAAATATTAAAACGCTAACCAGATTGTTTTCGTTTTTTTTGGCCATCATTCTCATATCCTGTAACTCCAATCATAAAGAAAACCCTATCATTGTTGAGAGTTTGGATGAAACTGAAAACCATTTGATTACTATTACAGATTCTCAATTTGCTTCTTCTAACATGGCACTTGGAAACATCACAAAACAAGAGTTTAACACGTATGTTAAAGCTAATGGAATTTTTGATGTGCCACCAGAAAACAAAGCTACCGTAAGTGCTTATTTTGCTGGCTATGTTAAAAACATCACGCTTTTACCAGGAAATATAGTTAAAAAAGGACAGGAACTTTTTACGCTGGAAAATCCTGATTACGTTCAAATTCAACAAGATTTTTTAGAAGCAAAATCTAATTTAAGCTATTTAAAAGCGGACTACGAAAGACAAAAAAGTCTGATGGTTGATAACATTACATCACAAAAGAATTTTCTAAAAGCAGAATCAGAATACAAAGTAACCCATACCAAGTTTCAATCACTGCAAAAAAAATTGAGCTTAATGAATATTAACCCCAACACTTTAACGGGTGAATCTATTCGTTCTGTTATAAGTGTTACCGCGCCAATATCTGGTGTTGTTACCTCTATACAAGCTTCAAAAGGGATGTTTTTAAACGCCTCTGATATCGCAATGACTGTTACAAACACCGAACATCTTCACCTTGAATTAAAGATTTTTGAAAATGATCTTCCATTCATTAAAGTTGAACAACCCATTATAATCAGGCTTCAAAATAATGATGAAAAAGTATATCACGGCAAAGTTCATTTAATAAACAAATCCATCAATACAACCGAAAGAACCATTGATATTCATGGTGATTTAGTTAATGCAGACGATACTAAATTATTTGCTCCAGGCATGTATTTAGAAGCTCAAATTGTAACCTCAAGCAAAAC
>PFKE01000097.1 GCA_002784145.1 Flavobacteriaceae bacterium CG_4_10_14_3_um_filter_33_47
TTTTATTAAAAATAAAAGATCATGGTAGCGGAATGAGTAAAGCTGCCCAAAAACGTGTGTTTGAAAAATTTTACAGAGAACATACTGGAAATATACATAACGTAAAAGGTCACGGTCTTGGTCTTGCGTATGTCAAACGAATTGTAGATGACCACCAAGGTCATATAAAAGTAGAAAGTGAAAAAGACAAAGGAAGCACATTTACCATAAAGCTTCCTCTAATAACATAATTATGGAAGAACAAAACAAGAAAATTTTATTAGTAGAAGACGATCCTAATTTCGGAACTGTTCTTAAGGATTATTTAATGATGAATGACTATGACGTAGTACATGCGAAAAACGGTATGGAAGGGTTTGAAAAGTTTAAGAAAGACGATTTCGATTTATGCATTTTAGATGTGATGATGCCTTATAAAGATGGATTTACATTGGCTAAGGAGATTCGCGAAAAAAATAAAGAAGTGCCTATTGTTTTCCTAACAGCAAAAACTATGAAAGAAGATGTGCTGAAAGGATACAAAGTAGGAGCGGATGATTATTTAAACAAACCTTTTGATAGCGAAGTGTTGCTCATGAAAATTAAAGCCATCATGCAACGTAAAGCCACAGAAACCATTTCAGATAGTAAACAATTTGAGTTTAAAATTGGTGCATTTGATTTAAACTCAAAACTACGCTTTTTACGTTTTAAAGGTGGAGAACCCGTAAAATTGTCTCCAAAAGAAAATGAATTATTAAGGTTACTGGCCTTACATGAAAATGATTTAATGCCACGCCAATTAGCATTGACAAAAATATGGAGAGACGACAACTACTTCACCTCAAGAAGTATGGACGTTTATATTGCCAAATTACGTAAATATTTAAAACTCGATGAAAAAGTTGAAATTTTAAACATTCACGGAGAAGGTTTTAGGTTAGTGGTTAATACCTAATATAAAAGAATTTATAAATATAAAATCCAGCATTAGCTGGATTTTTTTTGCTTTATTTTTAAGTCATATCAAACCAAAAACCAAATTATTTATTAAATAATAAGATTCAATCAATTTTTAAATAAAATAGTACATGATGGTTGATTGTTAACTTTTAAAAATTGTAATCTATTATATGTGTAGAATTTTAAATTAGTACAATTTGGCACTTCTTTTTATTTAAATTTTCGTTAAATTTGAGTTCAAAGCTGTTAGGAATAGGCCTCTAACTTGCCCTAAAACAATGACCTTCCAGAAAAATAAAATTATTGATTTTAGTATAGTATTATGAGCAACTACCAACATAAAACCAAAGCGGAACTCATTAAAGAGTTAAAAAAATTGAAAGAATTGAATAATTTGTTGGTTTCTTCTCATAAAAAGAAAGAAAAAAAGCAAGATGATGATGAACAAAAGTTGCATAAAAAAGATTTGCTCTTTAGAAAACTTTCAGCAAATGTACCCGATTTAATTTATCAGTTTACAAGAAGAACTGACGGTTCTTATTTTGTTCCGATTGCTTCTGAAGGCATCAAAAATATTTTTGGCTGTTCGCCGGAAGATGTTTTGAATGACTTCGCACCTATTACCAAAGTCATTTACCCAGAAGATTTTGACAGGGTTATTAACGACATTGAATATTCAGCAAAGCATTTAACTTATTTTACCTGCGAATTTAGGGTGCAATTGCCTGGGAAAGAAATACAATGGATTTTATCCAATTCAACCCCAGAAAAACTGCCCGACGGAAGCGTTACTTGGTATGGTTTTAATGCAAACATTACCGAACAAAAGAAAACTGAGGGAAAGTTAAAAAAGGCAGCGCTTTTGTTGCAATCCAGCATTGAAAGTCCCAAAGACATGATTGTTCTTTCCATAGATAAAAATTATAGCTATCTGTATTTTAATGAATTTCATAAATCAACAATGCTGTATGCATACGGACAAGAGGTGAAAATTGGAATGAATTTATTGGCATGTATAACTTCCGAAGAAGATCGAATAAAAGCGAAAATAAATTATGATAAAGCACTAAACGGTGAAAGTCATATCACCATTGAGGAATATGGCGATATTCAAAAGGCGTATTATGAAACAAGATACAATCCTATTTTTAATGACAAAAACGAAATTATTGGAACAACAGCATTTTCAGCCAACATTACAGACCGTAAACAAGCGGAAAAGGACCTAATAGAAAGTGAATACCGCTTTAGAAAATTATACGAAGACGGTGCAACCGGCATGGCAATGGTTAATAAAGATTTTAAGTTCCTTATGGCAAACCGTATGTTCTGCCAAATGCTCGGATACCAGGAGGAAGAACTTCAACTACTTACTTTTCTCGATGTTACACATCCGGATGATAAGGATAAAGATATTTCCCAGGTTAAAAAAATGATAGCAGGGGAAATTGATGTTTACAGAACCGAGAAAAGGTATTTAAATAAAAATGGTCAAACTATCTGGGCACAAATTACTTTATCAACATTTTATGATTCTAATGGTCGGTTTCTCTATAACCTCGCAATAATTATTAATATAACCGAACGTAAAATTGCAGAAGAATCTTTGCGTGAAAGCGAGACAAAACTAAAAAGAATACTTAACAATCTCCAAGATGCTTACTTGCAGGCTGATTTGGACGGCAATATTACCTTCGTAAATATAACAGCAGCAAAAATTTACGGTTATGCCAATATTCAAGAAATGATTGGGCTGCCTACTTCAAACTTATATAAGGATAAAGTAGAAAGAGAAAAACTGATTGTAAATTTAAGTACGTCAGAAAAATTAACTGACATTATTGGAGAAGGCCTTAAAAAAGATGGCACAACTTTTTGGGTTTCAATTAGTGTACAATATTTAAAGGACAATCAAGGGAAAATAATTGGCACAGAAGGATTGATAAGGGACATTACAAGCAGAAAAAATACTGAGGATGAAATACTAAAACTATCTCAAGCCGTTGAACAAAGTCCGGCTTCCATTATTTTAACTGACACAAAAGGAAATGTTGAATATGCCAACCCTAAAGCACTTAAAATTACCGGTTATAACTTAGATGAATTAAAGGGAAAAAATCCAAGAATATTTAGTTCAGGAGAAAAACCAAAAAGTGAATATAAAGATTTATGGGAAACCATTTTATCAGGTCAAGAATGGCGTGGTGAATTTCACAATAAAAAGAAAAACGGGGAGCTTTATTGGGAACTTGCATCCATCTCTCCTATCATAAACGAAAAGGGTGAAATCATTAATTTTCTGGCAGTGAAAGAAGACATAACCGAACGTAAACAAATATTAAATGATTTGGTGGCCGCCAAAGAAAAAGCCGAAGAAAGTGACCGCCTAAAATCAGCTTTTTTGGCCAATATGAGCCACGAAATTCGCACGCCAATGAATGGCATTCTAGGCTTTGCAGGATTGCTAAAAGAGCCCGGAATTTCAGGGCAAAAGCAACAAAAATATATCAAAATTATTGAGAAAAGCGGTGAGCGAATGCTTAACATCATCAATGATATTATTGATATTTCAAAAATTGAATCGGGCACGATGAAAATGTATATTAATGAAACGGATATCAATGAGAAAATTGAAAACTTATATCATTTCTTTAAACCAGAGGCCAAAGCAAAAAATATTCAGTTTTCTGTTGAACAAACCTTGCCAAACAATGAAACCATCGTTAAAATGGATTCAGAAAAAGTACATGCCGTTCTTTCAAATCTATTAAAAAACGCCATTAAATTTACCAATAAAGGCAAAATAGAATTTGGGGTTGGTTATGAAAGTTCCTCTTCCGGGAAAAAACAGCTGAAATTTTTCGTAAAGGATACAGGAATGGGCATCCCAATAGACCGTCAACAAGCCATTTTCGAACGTTTTATACAAGCCGATGTTCATGATAAAATGGCACTTCAAGGAGCAGGATTGGGTTTGTCTATTTCCAAAGCCTATGTTGAAATGCTGGGTGGAAAAATTTGGGTAGAAAGCCAAGAGAGAATGGGCTCGGTGTTTTACTTTACCATTCCTTGTAATGATGAAACGGAAAAAGTATTTGTTCAAGATGTCGAGGCTTCCATTAAAACGGACTACACACCCAGAAAATTAAAAATATT
This sequence comes from Flavobacteriaceae bacterium CG_4_10_14_3_um_filter_33_47, assembly GCA_002784145.1. Taxonomy (GTDB): domain Bacteria; phylum Bacteroidota; class Bacteroidia; order Flavobacteriales; family Flavobacteriaceae; genus Yeosuana. The sequence continues at coordinate 4,099 of PFKE01000097.1, forward strand.
AATTGCTGAAGACGATGAAGCTTCACAAATGTTGCTGTCTATGATTGTTGAGGAGTTTACTTCAGAAATATTCATAGCAAATGACGGCATTGAAGCCGTTGAAATTTATAAGAACAATCCCGATATAGATTTAATTCTGATGGATGTTAAAATGCCCAATTTAAATGGATATGATGCTACCCAACAAATTCGTGAATTAAACAAGAACGTAGTGATTATTGGACAGACAGCCTATGCGCTTTCTTTTGATAGGCAAAAAGTAATGGACGCAGGTTGCAATGATTATATTTCAAAACCAATTTTAATGAACGATTTAAAGACACTAATTAGGAAGCATTTTAAAGTATAATCAGTATCAAAATCTATGTAGGATTTTCCAAGTAGGCGAGAACCAAGCAATTATTTTTAGGACATGGTGTTACCATACGTTTTTATAATAATTTATTAAGTTCTTGGTTATTTTCACTTAAAGGTATCACTTTTAAAATGGTCCAATTAAAAAAAACTGACTAAACTTACTTTTTAGAATTAATGTACTCATCAACAAAGTCTTCTAAAACATTTAAAGGAATTGCACCATGGGAAATAACCACTTCATGAAATTCACGAATATCAAATTTTTCTCCTAAAGAATCTTTTGCTTTTTTACGCAATTCTAAAATCTTCATCATTCCAATTTTATACGCAGTTGCTTGACCAGGACTCACGATGTGTCTTTCTACCATTTTAATGGCTTTTGATTCTGTGTCTGGCGCATTATCCATATAGTATTTAATGCCTTCTTCACGAGTCCATTTTTTTGCATGTATCCCTGTATCTACTACCAATCTACATGCTCTCCACAATTCCATAGCCAAACGTCCAAAATCTGAATAAGGGTCAGTATAAAATCCCATTTCTTTTGGAATAAATTCAGAGTATAATCCCCAACCTTCTGTATAAGCTGTATAATCGCCAAATTTTCTAAACATTGGCACTTCACCTAATTCTTGCTGAATAGCCAATTGCATATGGTGTCCTGGAATTCCTTCGTGATAGGCTAATGCTTCCATTTGATAAATTGGCATAGCTTCCATATCGTATAAGTTGGCATAATAAATACCAGGTCTAGAACCATCAGCCGAAGGACGATTGTAAAATGCTATTTCAGCCGATTTTTCTCTAAATGGCTCAACAGCCTTCACCACAATGTGTGCTTTAGGTTTGGTTATAAATATTTCATCCAATCTAGTTTTCATACTATCTATTATATGCACTGCTTTTGCTAAATAGGCGTCTTTTCCATTTTGGTCTGAAGTGTAATAAAACTGCTTATCTGTCTTCATAAATTGAAAAAACTCCTGTAAACTTCCTTCAAATCCAACTTGATTCTTAATTACTTCCATTTCTCCATGAATTCTTGCTACCTCACTCAATCCTATTTCGTGAATTTCATCAGCTGTTAATTCGGTTGTTGTAATTAATTTTAAAGCCACATTGTAGAATGCTTCGCCGTCAGGCAATTTCCAAGCACCATCATCTGTATTTGCTCTTTCTTTCTGCCCCTTCATAAAGGAAATAAGTCTTTCGTAAGCAGGTTTTACAGATGTTATTAAGGCTTCATTAGCTTGAGTTTCTAAATTAGATTTAGTTTCATCATCTATTTCCAATTTGTTCACTTTCATCATAAAATCTTTCAATAAAGTACTTTGCTTATCTGACTTATCGAAGGGTTGTCCAATCAATATATTTTCTGAACCTTCCACTACTTTATCATAAATAAATTTTGGAGGAACAATACCAATTGCTTCCCGCGCTTTTAAATTCTCGACCACTTGAGTGAAGAATCTATTAAATTCATTCAATCTAGAAATATAGGCTTCAGCATCAGAAATACTATCAATGCGATGCATGTTTATCATAAATGTTGGCTTTACAGTATGTACGCCACTCATTTGATTTACAGGATAGTTATGTAATCTATATTTATAATTAGCAATACTATTTTCTTTCCGTTGTTTAAACAGTTTATAATTTAATAATGCATCCTTGGAAAGTGCATCTACATTCACAGAATCTGTTAACCACGCTAGTTCTCTTTTGTCTATTTCTAAATCTCTTTCAGCAGCTTGTGGAGAAATGTCTTTAAGTTTTCCGTAATCCTTTTTTATTCCAAGTCTAGTTTGAAATTCTGGAGAAAGATCCAATTCATCATCAAATGATTTTTGAAAAAAATCATTGACTTTTTTTGATTCTGCCAAAATCTCTGCATCTGTATATACTTTTTCACTTTTATCTTTTTTACAAGAAATGAATAATGTAACAGCCAATAATATCAGTGCTAATTTTAAAATTGTTTTTTTCATGAGATATTTATCTTATATTTCAATTATTGCTCGTTTTTTCTAAATGCATGGTAACTTTTATGATATGAGTCCGTTTTAATGACTTATATCTAGAATTAAACGAAGTTAGATATTTTTTCTGACAAAGGCAATTAAATAACTGGGAAGAGATTATATAAAAGCCTTATAAAACCAGGTGATTAATTATTAAATTCTCTTTGATAACCAATCTCTAAATTCATAAAAATTTTGTGGCACTACACCATGCCCAACAGGAAATTCGGAATATTGGTGTTTAATATTTAAATGACTTAAAAAAGGTGGTGTTTGTCTTGCCCAATCTACAGGAATCACTTGGTCCACAATACCATGAGAACAATAAAAATCCAGATGAGAATAGTCTTTGTTTTCAATGCTTTTTGGAAAAACATCTTTATTTATATAGCCACTTAAAGCCACAACATTTCTAATTTTTTCAGGATAAGTAAGTGCAACAGCATAACTTAAAATGGTGCCTTGACTAAACCCTAAAAGTGACACATTGTTTTTGTTTACTGGATAAGTTTTGGTAGCTTCATCAATAAATTTTGCAATCAAGTCACGTGATTCTTTAGCTTGGTCATTATCACTCCATTTTCCTTGTACGGCATCAAAATTAATAGCATACCAAGCATTTCCATAGGGTTTCATAGGGTAAGGAGCACGAACCGAAATGATAAACAATTCTTGGGGTAATTCACTTGCAAACGAAAACAAATCATTTTCATCACTGCCATAACCATGAAGCATGATGAGTAATGGTGCATCTTTTTGTAAAGACGATTCTCTAATAATATGATGTAAGGAAAGTGTTGTTTGGCTCATGTTATTAACCAATACTTGAGAATAGTTTTTGATAAAATTCTCCAACCAATGGAACGGTTTGTTGCTTACCAGCTACGGCATTAATAAAACCAAAAATAAAAAGAACTCCAAAAAATATCCAAAAACCAAGGGTTATAAGCCAACTATCAAATGAGCCAACAACATAACCTAAAAGAAAAAAAGTAAGCCACAAACCAAGGGCTTGTCTTATATGAAATGAGGCAAACGGATTCTTTTTCTCAATATTCAAAACAATAGCAATAATAGTTCCAATAATGGTTAAGTAACTTATAATGGCGGTTGTTTTTCCTTCTTCTATCGTTTGGTTTGACATGATAATTAGTTTAAAAACAGTTGGTTATTTGAAATAATACCATAAACTTTACCTTTTAAAGCCTGATTTTCAAAAATAGCGTTTTTTGACTTAGAGACCACATCATTTAAGGAGAAAGTATATTTAATATCTGGGTTAAATAACGTGATATCCAACTTGTTGCCAATATTTATTGAATGTTTTTCCAAACCAAATCTTGATTTTCCTTTGGTTAATAACTCAATGGTTTTCTTTAAAGTAAAGATGGTTTGAAGCGCTCCAAAAGCACTTTCTAGTCCAATGGTGCCATAAGCTGCATGGTCAAATTCAACCTTTTTATGTTCAATATCCATAGGATTGTGGTCTGAAGTAACCATATCAATAGTACCATCTTTAATGCCTTCTAGTAAAGCATCAATATCTTCTTGCGTGCGTAGTGGCGGTAATACTTTATAAGCCGTATCAAAATCAGTTAAAACCTTATCTGTAAAGCATAAATTATGAATGGCGACACTACAACTTACATCTAATTTTTTCTTTTTGGCTTGTCTGATTAATGCCACCGAATCTGCTGTCGAAATGGTTGGTATATGAAGTTTTCCATGGGTGTATTCCAACAAAAATAAATCTCTTGCCACTTGTAATTCTTCAGATAAGGTAGGGTTTCCTTTTAATCCTAAGGATGTGCTTGTAATGTTTTCGTTCATAACGCCTAACCCAGAAATCTTGTTGTCTTGAGGAAACGAGCAAACCAGTCCGTTAAAATTGCTAGTATATTGCAATGCCAACTTCATAAGGTTAGGATTAGCAACAGACTTTTTGTAATCATAAAAAGCGACTGCACCCGCACTTTTCATATCATATAATTCCGCTAAATCCACTCCATTGCTATCTTTAGTTAAAGCACCAACAGGAAGTAATTTTACAGCATGATGCTCTGCTTTAGAATTGACAAAGGTTATATCTGAATTGGAATCAATAATAGGATGTGTGTTAGCGTTCATGGCAACAGCAGTAAAACCTGAAGAGGCAGCTGTTTTCAATCCATTTTTAATGGTCTCTCGATCTTCAAAACCAGGTTCGCCAAAACAGACACTACTATCAAACCAGCCTTGAGAAACATGCAAGTTTTTAAACGAAATTTCTTGATATTTTTTTGGGTTTTTTAGGTGAATTCCTATTTGTGAAATAACACCTTTTTCAATTAATAGATCTTGAATGGTATTATGAAATTCACTTTTTGAATCGATAATTTTAGCTGATTTTATAAGTATGTTCATTTAAAATATTTTAATATGAGCATTTCAATAATCAAGAACGCTAATGCAAAAATAACAAACCATTTCCATAGCTCATTAACTTTTGTGTTACTTTTTAATGTATTGAAAATATCTGTAACGGAATTATTTATGGTAACATGTTTAATAGTAGAAAGGTTTTGATATTCTAAATGACTTTCTTTTCTATCATAATTATAAGTGACATTTTGAATGGATTCTTGGCCTTCATTAATGGAGTAAATGTTTGATAATGAGGGTTCTTCATCCGTTGTTATAACTACCTTGTTATTATAATATTGCTGCTTGGGTATTAAATTAATCTCAGCATTTACAAGAGATAAAATATCATCTTGATGCAAAGTCACCGCAATATCATAAGTATTTTCGTTTCCAATGGTGTAATACAACTGTGGAATTTTAAAACTCAATCGGGCAATATTATAAAATGTAGGGACAATTAACGGCGAGTTTTTAAAGTTTGAATTTAAATCATTTAAAGGTGCTGAAAATAGATATACGTTTTTATTTTCAAATAAAAAGGGCTTGCCATCTTCATAACTTAAAATTTCCGAACCCAAATGATGGGTCAAGGTATAATAACCGTTAATTTTAGGATATTGAAAGTTGGTTACTTGTTTTTCAAAAACATCATGGGCATAAATGGGGTTTGAAAAATTTATAGTGGTTACTTGTTTTTCGGTTTTTATATAAGATTTAAACGATGTGTTGTAATCCATTAATAGAGCGTTATAAGAATCAAAATCAATCGCCTCAGATGGAATGATTATAATAGAACCACCTTGTTTTGTGAACGCATTTAAAACACTGACTAAACTGTTTGGAATTGTTTTTAACTCATTCAAAACAAGTACATGTTGTTCATTTACAACATTGTAATCCAATTGGTTTAATTCAGAAGACGTATAGTTAAATTCATTCTCTCTATACAAGCGTTTTAAAAAAGTATCATCTTGATTATTGATGCTAAGAACATTTATTTTGGGCGTTTCATTGATGTTAAAAAACAAGCTGTTATCATATTGCAAATAAGCGTCATCTATTAGTATTTTACCATTAATAAGCTTGTTTACAGGTAACGAAAACGTGGTCTCGGATGTTTCATTAATTGTCACAGAGGTTTTCGCTATTAAGGTATCATTATTAAATAAAGAGACCGGTATATTGTCAACACTTTCCCCTGTATTTTTTAAAATTACTTTTAAATCGATGACTGTGTTAGTCGTATTTGAAATATAGGTCGAATCAATAGATATGTTATTGGTATTAATAGGCGTTAGTTTAACAGCAAAGAGTTTATAGAGCGAATCGTTTTCTGGGTTAAATTCAGAAGTATTCTGTTGAAAATCGGAAATAAAAACAATATTTTTTGTTGAATTTGACGACTTAAAAAGTTTTTTGCATGTTAGTAAAGCGGCATCATAAGACAGTGTTTTAGAGGTGTAACCAAGGGTTAACAAATCGTTTTTAATAGCCTTAATGGTGGTGTTTTTAAAAGTAGTTTCGTTAGTAAGTAATGAAATGCTTTCGTCTTCAGGAACATTACTTATCAGGTCTTGAACGGCACGTTTTAAAAGCTCTCCTTGTGGTCCTTTAGCTTGCATACTAAAGGAATTGTCTAAATAAATGACTGTTTCGTTTTCTGAGTTTATGATGTTCTTTTTGGAAGAAAAAGGTTGCGCAAACGCAAAAACAATGGCCGCAAGCATTAACAACCTAACCAATAAGGTCAACCATTTTTTTAATTGAGAGCTTTTACGGGTTTGTAAGATAACTTGCTTTAAAAGCGCGACATTGGTAAAGGCTTCTTTTTGAAATTTTCTAAATTGAAATAAATGAATAATAATAGGGATAAGCAGTAAAAATAAGGCGTAGAGAAGTTCTGGATGTTTAAACTGCATGTCGTATTTAGATTTTTCAAACGTACATATTTTTTTTCATTTTTTAGTAGTCACTAATCCCTAAAATTTAAAAATTATAAGAAAAAGCGAGTGTATTTAAATATGTTAAGTATTAACATAACATTAAGAAATAAAGAAGTAACATAATTATATTTTTGACGTCTAAACATGATTATAAATTCAATCCATATGAAAATTAAAGTAGTGTCCTTTTTATTTGCAGCCTTGTTATTTGCTAGTTGTAGCTCAACCAAAAACGCAGGTAACGATTTAGCAGTCAGTTTACCTATTACAACTCAAATTGATTTATCAAAAGTCATCAATGATAAAGTACCTGTAACCATCAATCCTGGAAGATTTACAACAGAATCTGTAACCTATCATTTACCTAAAGTGGTTCAAGGAACCTATTCGGTTAGTGATTTTGGAAAATACATTGATGATTTTAAAGCCTTTGATTACAAAGGAAATGAATTGTTGTTCAATAAAACCGATACCAATACATGGGTGATTAATGGCGCAACAAATTTAGATTACATAACCTATTACGTTAACGATACGTTTGATGTAGAAGTAACCGGTGTCATAGGCGGCGATACACCTTTCTCTCCGGCAGGCACAAACATTGAGTCCGATAATTATGTTTTAAATCTGCATGGGTTTATTGGCTATTTTGATAGTTTAAAAAACAACCAATATACCTTAGATGTTACAGCTCCAAATGATTTTATTCGTTCTTCAGCCTTACAAAAAGTGGATGCTAAAACGAGCTCAGATGGTAAAAATATCACAACATCTTATGCAGCAACAAGATATTTTGACATTACCGATAACCCGATGATGTATGGCAACTTAAGTGTTGAAGAATTTCAAGTTGGTAATATTAAAGTGGTTTTAAGTGTATATTCTCCCAATAAAACGCATTCTGCAGCCTCATTAAAAGATGCTATGTATAAAATGATGCAGGCACAAAAAACATTTTTAGGCGATATTAATAGTACGCCTAGATATGATATATTTTTATACCTTTCTGATGGAGAAAAGGAATCTCCAAAAGGTTTTGGTGCTTTAGAACATCATACATCAACAGTGGTAGTCATGCCAGAAGCCATGCCAGAAGATGCTTTAGAAGAGAGCTTAATTGAAACTGTTTCTCATGAGTTTTTTCATATTGTAAGTCCATTGTCTGTTCACTCAGAAGATGTTCATTATTTTGATTACAACAATCCAACATTTTCAAAGCATTTATGGATGTATGAAGGAGTTACAGAATATTTTGCCAATCTGTTCCAAATCAATCAAGGCTTGATTTCTGAAGAAGAATTTTATAGTAAAATGATGGGAAAAATTCAAACATCATCTCAAATGAATGATAGTATGAGTTTTACTGAAATGAGTGAAAACGTACTAGATGAGCCTTATTCAAAACAATATTACAATGTGTATCAAAAAGGCGCTTTAATTGGTATGTGCGTTGATATTTTAATGAGAGAAGGAAGTAATGGCCAACGTGGTATTTTATCTCTTATGAAAGAATTATCAAATAAATACGGTAAAAACAAACCTTTTGAAGACGATAAATTGTTTGAAGACATTCAGGCCATGACCTATCCTTCTTTAAAATTATTTTTTGATAAACATGTTATTGGCACAACACCTATTGACTATAATGAGTTTTTAAATAAAGTTGGTTTAGAAATAAATGAGGGAAAGGTTGAAACTAACTACATTCAAAATGCAGGTGCATTAATTATTAGTGGCGACGGACAAAAAGGCACCATCTTTTTCACCGATTTAGTTTTAGACAATAGTTTCTGGGTTGAGCAAGGGGTACAGCCAAACGATGTTATTAAAGAAATCGATGGTGAACCAATGACGCTTCAAAACGCCAACCAAATATTGCAAAATGTTTTTATGTGGAAACCGGGAAAAGACATTGAGGTTAAACTGGATAGAAATGGAGAAGAGATTATTATTAAAACAATAACAACACCATCTTACACCATGGGCAAAGGTATTATGCCTAAGTCCAATGCTACGCAAGCTGAAATAAGCTTAAAAGAAGCTTGGTTAAAAGGATAATTTTTAAAAAATGACATAAAAAATGCCAGAACTTAGCGGTCTCTGGCATTTTTTATTTAGTATTTGGCCGCTTTTCCTTGGTAAGAGGTGCTAAGTATAAATGCTCTTATATCTTCATTAGCAGATTTTAAATCCTCCTGACGTAGATACATCATATGGCCACTTCTATAACCTTTAAAAGTAAATCGATCTTTCATTTTGCCGCTAGGATCAACTTGGTGCATGGTATATTTTGCGCCAAAATAGGTGGTGGCACCATCATAATAACCCGATTGAATAAGCACTTTTAAATAAGGGTTTTGTGCCATTGCTTGTCTTAGTCCTTCTCTGGTATTATCATTTCTGTTATCCCAAGGATGTACATCGCCAAACATATTGTATTTTAAATCTGTTTTAAAGTTTAAATGTTCTCTAATGTAATAATTTATGGCAGGCGTAAACGAATGCATCCATGAAGTTAACTCGGCATTATAATCAGGGCTATCACCAGCTTCCGTTTTATCAATGCCTAAGTAACGTGAATCTAAACGACCAATGGTTTGACCTGTTTTATGTCGTAATAAATCCTTCCAGAAGAAACTTGTTGAAACATTTAAATTGTTTTGCAAAATAGATGTTTTAGTTAAACCGGAATAATAACTGATGGTTTCGGCTACGTCTTGTTTTTCTTGCTCAGAAATAAATCCACCTTTGGCCAGTGCAGGTATTAACTTATTAATGGCATAATCTTCCACTTGCGGAAGAATGTCTAATAAATCTTTGTTTTGTAAATCAGCTGGTAATGCCTTATGATACCATGCTGCTGCTGTAAAATAGGGTAGATTTAAAGCTGAATATATGGGTTGATTGGTGCTGTAAAGTTTGTAATCTGCCGGAGATACCATAATGACACCATTTAAATACATCCATTGCTGATTTTGTAACGCGTTGGCTAAACCCATGACACGGGTTCCTCCATAACTTTCACCAATAATATATTTTGGAGATTCCCATCGGTTTGCTCTTGAAAGAAATGTTGTCATCCATTCGGCTAAATATTTAATATCTGCATTGATACCAAAAAAGGTTTCTCTTTTCGGTAATTTTCCTTCCTTATCAGCAATCATCCTTGAATACGCCGTATTTACAGGATTGACGTAAACAATATCAGCCACATCAAGTATGGAGTTTGGATTGTCTTTTACGCCATAAGGTTGTGTTGGGTAACCTTCTTCATCTATATTCAAAACTTTAGGTCCGGTATAGGCTATATGCATCCATACCGAGGCAGAACCTGGTCCGCCATTAAAGGAAAAAATGAGTGGTCTGTTTTTTTTATCGGTTTTGGTTCGTTCGTAGTAGGTGTAAAATAGAGTAGCAATAGGTTCGCCATTTTCGTTCCAAACAGGTTGTGTTCCGGTGGTTGCTAGGTATGAAATGAGTTGATTTTTAATAGTTAAGGTATGCGAGGTAACCACCGTTGTATCAACGGGTATTTTAATATTTTGTGAAAATACGGTACACACAGAAAGGGTGAAAAAAAGAAACAAATACTTTTTCATAATTTATAGAAAAGATTAATTAAGGTTTAAAGATAATGAAAACAGTTGTTAAAATCCTTCAAAAACACCCAAACCAAAAAGGGCAAAATCATATTTTACAGGATCATGGGCATCTAATGTTCTTAAAGAAGTGTCTAATTCAAAAAGAGCTTTAGAATCGTTCTGTTTTCTACTTAATAAACCAAGTTTTCTGGCCACATAACCTGAATGAACATCCAACGGGCAGGATAGTTGAGCAGGCGACAGGCTTTTCCAAATACCAAAGTCGACGCCAGAATGATCATTCCTAATCATCCATCTTAAATACATATTAATTCTTTTGGCCGCTGAATTTTTTAATGGATCACTGATATGTTTCTGGGCTCTTGGTAAATTTTCAATTTCAAAAAAATGCGTTTTAAATTCATGAATAGCAAACTGTAAAGAATCTTGGTTGGCGTACTTTGAAAATATGGATTCTAATCCGTTGTGGGTTTTATAAATATGTTGAAGCGATTTTATAAACTGGATAAAATCATCGCCATTAAACGTTCTGTGTATAAAAGGGATTAGTTTTTTTAAATCGGTTTCATTATGATTCATGGTGAAGTCAAAAGGTGAATTATCAAGCAAATCCATCATTTTCTTGGCATTGTTAATAATGCTTTTTCTATTTCCCCAAGCTATGGTGGCTGTAAGAAAAGCTGAAATTTCAATGTCTTCTTTTAATGAAAATTGATGCGGTATTTGTATGGGGTCGCTCTCAATAAACTTTGGGTTGTTGTATTGCTCTACTTTAAGGTCTAGAAAGTCTTTTAATTCTGTTTTAGTCACTAATTATTAATAATTTTTCCATCAACCATCACTAATTTTCTATCGGCCAAATTGGCTAATTCTGTATTGTGGGTTACAATTACAAAGGTTTGACCAAATTCATCACGAAGTTTAAAAAAGAGATTGTGTAAATTTTCGGCAGATTCACTATCTAAATTACCAGAAGGTTCATCGGCAAAAATTAAATCAGGATTATTAATTAAAGCTCGCGCAACGGCCACACGCTGTTGTTCACCACCGGATAATTCATTGGGTTTATGATGTGTGCGATGTGGTAATCCTAAAAAATCTAAAAGTTCTAAAGCTCGTTTTTCTGCTTCAGACTTTTTGGTTCCTTTTATAAAAGCAGGAATGCAGACATTTTCTAAAGCGGTAAATTCTGGTAATAATTGGTGAAACTGAAAGATAAAACCAATATGTTCATTTCTAAATTTAGCCAACGCTTTTTCATTCAGCGATTTAAGGTTGATGTTATTTATAATAAGTTCAAAATCTTCTTTTTTTGAAGCGTTGTCAAGAGTTCCCAATATTTGTAATAAGGTAGTCTTTCCGGCTCCAGATGCGCCAACGATTGAAATAACTTCGCTCTTTTTAACGTGAATATCTACACCTTTAAGTACATGTAAATCATTGTAATATTTATGAATGTTTTTTGCCTGAATCATAACTAGTAATTACGAATGGTGAATTTACTACTTTAATGTTTTATGTACAATTATGTACTTCTTTTATTGAGCACATTTTTTATGCTGGCATAATCTATAAAATATTGAATACGCAATGAAAAAGTATTTTGAATGGGTTGATCGAATAAGGTTTTTATGCTGTTGCCAAAAGAATCTTTTGAAGCATGATCAAAACTAAACAATTGGTTTCTGTACAAAGCTGTTAAAAAACTACCTGGGGCAAATTGCCAGGAATAGTTTAAATCTAAATTCCAAGTATTGTAGTTAATATTGGGGTTATTTTCTAAAGTATTTACGGTGTATCCTGAATTTTGATTTAAACGGCCATTATGTTCTAAAGTAAACAAACGGTTATTATAGTTTACGGTAGACCAATAGTTTCTAAAGGTTAAAGATAAGCCATGAAAAGAACTAAACGTATAAGTTGCTCTTATGCTGTTAATTTGGGTTTTTCTGTCGCGTTCACCAAAGATAATATCATTACCAACGGTTGTAACGTAACCTCTATCTTTTAATTCTTTGTTGTATTCAAAAGCGTAGGTAATGGTTAGTTTTTCATTAAACTGTATTCTGGGGCTTAACTCATACCAAAACTCCTTGGTGTCTCTGTTTTTTTCAAAAAGGGTTGCGCCACCTAAACTGGCATCTATGGCAAATGTTTTATTGTAATTGGATGAAATCCAGAAGTTTGAATTGATTCTGTTTTCATAAATAAAATAACGGCCTTCTGTTCTAGGCTCAAAATAATCATATTGTTTGCCTGCTTCAAACCTTAAGTTTCCTCCAAAATTGTGAAGGGTTTTTGTTTCGGCATTATAATTAAATCCTAAACTAGTCCCAGTATATTCTCCGGGATTTGCTAATCTGGTGTAGTTTAAGTAAGTGCTGATAAAGTAGTTGTTCAGTTTCTTTGTTGGTTCAAAAATTCTATAACTAAAGTCAACCCCAAAATTATTGTAATTATTTCTGAATAATAGTCCTAAATCGTTGATGTCATATTTTGTGTCTGCGTAACTGTGATCAAAACTATATCTAAATTTCCCATGTGATTTCCCAGCTCTAAAAAATGAACTAAATCCAGTAGAATTTTCATCCTCTAAATTAAGGTGACTCATCTTAGCCTCACCATAGGTGTTATAGGTATTTCTTTTATTTGAAATATCAAAAATTAACCCTGTAACATTGGCATCTTTAAAATGACCATCTCTGGTAACGTTGGTATTTATTAAACTTATGGATGAGTTTTTATTGAATTGCTGGTCTAAAACCAGAATATTGTAATTGGCTATAGGTTCTACAACGTCGTTTCTTAGTTCTTCAGAAATAGTATCTTTTATGGTTGCGAATGTTTTGTCTGTTAATGCATTAAAAACCCCGATACCCAAACCGTTTTTAGTGCGCCCCGATACTTTAATAGCATTTAAAACGCTGACCGAATTTGGATAATTTTGAATGACTTCGTTTTCGAGCAATTCAACGTCGCCTGTTGGGCTGCTACCAATGCGTCTGGAAAAAAACAAATCGCCTTTACTAAACAAATCGACGCCTTCTGTAAAAAATTGACGCTGTTCGGAGTAGGTTTGCTCAAACGGACCTAAATTTAGCTCTAAATTGTCAAACCCAGCTTGGCTGAAATCTGGAACCAGTGTAGCATCTAAGGTAAAGTTTTCTGTAATGCCATATTTTACATCCAGCCCAAAATTTATGTCGCTTTCGGTTTCGCCATCAAAAGTATTGACTAAACCCGAAATAAACGGATAAAAACTAAGTCGGGTAGGAGATTCAATATTTTCCAACGGTTTAAGCTCACCATGATATAAACCCATGTTTCCTTTTGTTCTATCAATTGGATTCCAGGTGTATTGCGAACGATTTCTTCTAAAATGTCTGTGAAATTGAAGTCCCCAAGTTTGAACATTTTCATTAGAAAACCTAAGCGCTCTGTAAGGTATTTTAATTTCAACAATCCAACCATCATCAACCATTTGTACCTTGCTTTCCCAAACGGCATTCCAACTAAAATCTTCTCCAATGCTTGGATTTGCAATAGCATCTGCTTGCGTGCCAGAACTGAATACAAAAAATTCGGTATCATTTTGCGCATCATTATTGGGGTTGATAAAAATTCCAAAGAAATCTGACTGCCCAAAATCATCTCGGGTAGTGAGTTGGCGCATTATTTTTGAAGGATTGTCATGCAGATAAGCCCCAAAGTATATAGCCTTATCATCATAGGCTATTTTTACCATAGTTTTAATGCTATCTGTATCTTTTATTCCCATTTCGGGTCTAAACTGTGTGAAGTCTTTAGCCGTATCGGCAGTTTTCCAGACCTCATCATCTAAAAAACCATCTATTTTAGGGGCTCTATGGGTTCTTTTTATTTGATACGTTTTTTTATTTTGTGAATAACCCGATAAGGCAAATGCAATTAAAAAGGAAATAATGATAAAAAATCTCATTACAAGGGTTTATTTGATGGATGCTTTTTAAAGACTACCAATAAAAAAAAATGTTACAATAAGTTTTACAAAGTTACCGTTGCATTTTAAAAACGAGTCATAACTAAACGTTAAAAAAGGCTTGATAAGTACTTTTTTAACACTTCAAACCATTAAAAATTACTTAACTTTAATGCTATGAAACACCCTTTAGAATTTCATTCACACCTACCAAGGAGATTATTTAGGGTGTTTCATCTGACAATTAAAAAACAATAACTATAAACAGATGAATGAACATTTTAAATTAGCCACATTTGCAGGCGGATGCTTTTGGTGTACAGAAGCCGTTTTTTTAAGGTTGAAAGGTGTTATAAAAGTGGTTTCTGGTTATACAGGAGGCCATATAAAAAATCCGGCTTACAGAGAGATTTGTACAGGCAGAACCGGACATGCAGAAGCCATTCAAATTACGTTTGATGAAACTGTTATTAGTTTTACAGAATTGCTCGAGGTGTTTTTTGCCACACATAATCCAACAACCTTGAACAGACAAGGGAATGATGTGGGTACGCAATATCGTTCTGCAGTGTTTTATAAGGATGAAAGCCAGAAAACCGAAGCAGAAAAATTTATAAAACTTCTTGAAAAAGAAAACATTTTTGAGCAGTCAATTGTTACTGAGGTAACGGCTTTAGAAACTTTTTATTTAGCAGAAGATGAACATCAAAATTATTACGATTTAAATAAAGAACAATCCTACTGCCAATACGTAATTCAGCCAAAAATAGAAAAATTAATGAGGTACTATAAACCCAAATTAAAATAGAAAAATGATGTCTAACAAAGCTTTTGAAGAATATAACATTAAAGTAACCGAAGATATTAAAAATAGATACAAAAATATTATCATAGATTTAGGTGAAGATATCTCTCGAGATGGCCTGCAAAAAACACCAGAACGTGCTGCAAAGGCCATGCAGTTTTTAACGCAAGGCTATCATCAAGATCCAGTTAAAATCCTTAAAAGCGCCATGTTTAAAGAGTCTTACAATGAGATGGTACTTGTTAAAGATATTGAGTTGTATTCACTTTGTGAACATCATATGTTACCCTTTTTTGGTAAAGCACACATAGCTTACATTCCCAACGGTTATATTGTTGGATTAAGTAAACTACCTCGTATTGTTGATGTGTTTGCAAGGCGTTTGCAAGTTCAAGAACGTTTAACCGAACAAATTTTAGATTGCATCAATGATACCTTAAAACCTCAAGGGGTTGCCGTTGTTATTGAAGCGGCCCATATGTGTATGATGATGCGTGGCGTACAAAAACAAAACTCTATTACCACTACGTCTGGTTTTAGAGGACAATTTGAAAAAAGTGAAACCAGAAATGAATTTTTAAAGCTTATAGGGAAATAATGTTTGGTATGTTTCTTGCTTTCTAGCGGATGTTAAATTTTTTACGATGAATAAATACAAAAAACTGGCTTTAGGAATTTTGTTTGATGCTTTAGGATTGGTATCGTTTATTATACCTGGAATAGGCGAGTTTTCAGATATTGTTTGGGCACCACTTTCAGGTTGGTTAATGACTAAACTTTACAAAGGAAAATCGGGTAAAATTGCCGGTGTTATTACCTTTGTTGAAGAAGCTTTACCTGGTTTTGATGTGATTCCTACTTTTACATTAATGTGGTTATACACTTATGTTTTTAACAAAAAAAGTAATTAAATAAGCACCTTTAAAATATGATTAAAGGTGCTTATGGTTTTAAAGATAATAAGTAAATCCTAAACTAATATTTCTTCCCATATTAAATATACCATCTGGTTTTAATCTTGATAAGTGATGGATGTAAGTTTTATTGGTTAAATTGGTTCCTGAAAGACTCATGTTCAAATCTTTATTAAAAAGTTTAACGGTTCCACCAAAACCAGCACTTAACAAATTATAACCCGCAGTATTGGTTTCAAAATCACTGATGTTATTTTGATTGAAGGTTGATTTTAATTTAATAAAAGCATAGCCTTTACCTATCCACTCATTGTTAAACTCGGCTCTTAAAATATTGCTTAAAGAATTAGCAGGAATTAATGGCAGATAACTTTGGTTGGATTGTTTTCCTGTAACGGTTTCAAAACTTGATTCTAAATGCAACCAGTCTAAAGGATGCGGATGTAAATGAAAACCAAATTCACCTCCATAAAGTTTGGCATCATCTTGAAGATAGGTAAAAACAGGGTTTGCATCTATAAATTGACCATTTGGCGATAAGAAAATATAGTTGTTTACTTTGTTGTAAAAAGCATTTGCAAAAAATTCAACATGGTCGTTTTTATATTCTAGCGCTAAATCTGTTTGAAAATTTTGCTCGTTTTTAAGATTAAAATTTCCAATTTCGTATCTATTAGTTCCTTCATGAACGCCATCTGATGTTAGTTCTGCCAAATTGGGCGCTCTATAACCTGTGGCTAAATTTAAGCGCGCCGTTAGGTTTTTAACCACATTTATTTTAATACCTGCTGCACCATTAAAACTATTAAAGTTTCTGTTGGCTCCAGAATCCAGATTAATTGCTCTATTATCATAACGAACTCCTAATTGAATGCCAATGTCGTTAAAATGGGCATGAGTTACTGCAAGAAAACCTATATCGTTGGTTGTTGCATCTGGTATTAGCTCCTCAGGTCCATAATTGGTGTTTGTCTGATTCATTCCTTGAGCGCCTATAATGGTTTCAAAACCACTAAGTTTTGGTAAATTATATTTTACATCGTAATTAAACGTTTTTAGTTTTAGATGTAATTCAGACTCTAAAAGACCATCCATGGCTTCTTCTGCAAATTCTTTTCTGTCATTATATAAATACCCTAAATTGATATCTAAGCTTGATTTATTGAAAAATAAATTCGACTTTGAACTAAACACATGATTGGTTATATCTTGAAATGGGATTAAAGGGGTTTTATCAGTAGATTGTTCACCGATGCCTTCTGGAATACCCAATTTTGAATGATTGATATTGTATCTAAATTCTGTTTTAAACTGATTGGCTTGATAGCCTAAAGCTGTTTTAAAATCTTGTTCTTTAAAGCGTGTATTGGTAACCCTAAAGGCCTTAGTATCGTAATCGGAGTGCTCGGCTAATGACCCTCTAAAAATAAATTTAAAATGGTCACCAGATTTTTTTAGGCTTGCTCCGCTTGTGTATCCTTGAGTGTTGCTAAAATAATTGGCATTTATTTCACTTTGAGTGGTGTTGGCTTGAGCAAAACGTTCAGGGTTTAAATATAAAACGCCTCCTAAAGCATCGCTTCCATACAGTAATGACGCTGGACCTTTAATAACTTCAACGCTTTCAATACCGCTATCGTTAATGCCAAGTCCATGTTCGTCACCAAATTGTTGATTTTCTAATCTTACGCCTTGTGTGTATACTAAAACTCGATTAGAACTTAAACCTCTAATAACAGGTTTTCCAATACTCAATCCTGTAGAAATACTTTCAACACCAGCAATGTTGGTTATACCGTCTGAAAGTGTAACAGATCCACTGGCCCTTAAATCGGCAACTTTTCTTTGTTCAACTTTCATAACATTTTCACTTTGTAATTTGTGAAATGGTGTAGAAATAATAACATCCTCCATTTCAATAGCGGAAGAAGTCATTTCAATATTTAAAGCATCTGCCATAGGCAAAGAGACCTTGATGGATAAGGTTTCATAACCTATCATTGAAAATAATATCGTATAATTTCCTGAAGGCAAGTTTGAAAGGTTATATGATCCACCTTCTTCTGAAATACTTCCTTTTTCAAGATTGGGTATGTATATGTTTACAAAGGCAATGCCCTGTTTTGTTTCAAAATCAGTAATGGTTCCAGTTAAGGTGTTTTGTGAATATATATAAGATGTTACCCATAGTAACATGATAGTTGTTAATGATTTCATATAAATGTTTTTGCGATTACAACAAAATGAATAATGCTTCTTTTGTTGTAACTATTTTAAAAGTTAATTTTTTATAAATGCTTAATATAATATTTTAAGCATGGTTTGGTGGACCACGAAGCGAAAAGTGAAGTTGTTGGAAGGTTCTTAAAAAAGTATATGAGATATTATCTTTGTAAGCTAAAGATTTGGGGATAAAAATTTTATAATCAAAATCAAATAACAGGAATTGATGCGTTATTTTAAAATCATAAAATTTACAGTCTATGTCTAATTTATGTAAGTGTGTGCTTTTTTCGCCCAAGCATACTTCATGCTTATGATGATTAAAAGCATGGGTAACTTTTACGGCACTTGGTAAGAGTAGCGTTAAGGCTAACGCAAAAGATAAAACTCTAAAAATAATATGTTCTTTTATAAAAGTCATTATTCTAAAAAGCGCTTAAACCCTAATCTAACCAACATTTTTTTTTCAAATGTCCAAAAAAACTGGTACTGACCAAAAAGCCAACCTATTAAAACCAACAATATTTGATAGAAAACAAAGCCAATAATAATATATAAAACCCAATAAACAAAGAGGTTTAAGTTTCCTTTAGTAATGCCCATGAGTTTTATAATGGGTCTTGCTATAAAAATTGATGAAGTGCCAGTTACGGCAAAAACTAGAAAAACACTTATAAATTCCCATTTGTAGGTTAGTTTCCATTTAGTTTCCAGTTTTTTAAATAGGAATAATGAGAATTTTAACAGGATTAAAAAAATGATAATGCCTAAAGGTAAGATGAATAAGATGGCTTCATTTTTAAGGAAGGCATTGGCTATTTTATAGGAACTGTAAAATAAAACAAGAACGCCCAATATGGGAAATATGAATTGCCAATTGCTTGTTATATTCCAATAGTCTTTAAACCTTCTCACATTTTTTAATTTAGCCGCAAAAGTAACCAAAATCAAATTAAATTCTAGGAACTCTGCCGTCTAATTGTTGTTTGTAGGTTAGTTGAAAGTAAATAAAGTAATTGTAGAGTTTATAATTTACGTCATAGCCATAATCAATACCGCGTTGATAATCAATTTGAAGTTCATATAAATTAGGATTGAAGAGTTGAGGTTGAAAAACCCTGTTATTCCATTCTGTTACATAAATTATATTTCTATTTTCTAAATAAGTTTGAGAATAAAAACCTTCTGGTCTGGCTGTTGAGGCTAGCCAAGTTTGAAAACCGGGTTCAATAATAATGATTTCGTACTCTAAATCATCATTTGCAATTCTAATGGTGTCATTGGATGTTGTTTGGTTTAATGCAGTATCTTTTTTGTTGACAATTTTTTTTGTACTGCAACTTACAATAAGCCCTAAGACCATTAAAAAGTATAAGTAAGATTTCATTTGTTTATCTTAATGATTGTTAAACCTACTAATAAATGATATTTGTAATGAAACAAATTGGCAGTCAAACCTAAACTTGTTTAACATCATTTCATAGGAAATTATTTTAGCATTAATTTACAAAAAAGGATTTTATAATGCATTGTTTTATAATATTTTAACATAAAAAATGCGTCAAGTCTTTTAGACTGACGCATGGTATGTTTAAAAATGAATGGTTTTATTTTCCGCCAAAAAGACCGCCTAATAAACCACCAAGACCACCTTTCTTTTTTGAGCCACCTAATACCATTCCAGCTACATCGTCTATAACACTGCCATCTCCATCAGCATCAAGCATAGACTCTAAAAAGGATTGCTCATTTTTTGCAGAACTTCCGCCAAGTAAATTGCCTAACAATCCTTCAATGCCATTGGCACTGTTAACGTTTTGCTTTTTTGCTTGATTTCCTAAAAGTCCCATTAAAATGGGTGCTGCTACTTTTAAAATTTGTGAGACAGATTCAGCATCAATCCCTGATTTTTGACTTAATGCCATTTGTACATGTTGTTGTTTTTCTCCTAAAACATGACCTAATATTTTTCCTCCATCATCTAATACATTGGAGTCTACACCGCCTTCAAATAAGCCTTCAAGATTCTCTAATATACTACCATCGTGTTTACTTCCTAAAGCGCTCAATAAACCTTCAGCACCTTGAGTTGTTGATGCGTTTCGTTTCATGGCGGTCATTAAAACGGGTAATGCCATAGTTAAAACATCTTGAGTTTTGTTTTGTGGCTGATTGGTTTGATTGGAAACACCGCTTATGATTGTTTTTCCAAGATTACTGTTTAACAAGTCTAAAATTCCTGACATATTTTATTTTTTTAGTTTAATGGTTTAGTTTTTTTCGAGTTTCAATGTACAAAAAAAGTCCTAACGTTTATATGTTAGGACTCAATTATAACCATTTGGTCACAATTTATTTAACCAAGAATATTTATGATTTGCTCTGCCAATTCAGTTCCAATTCTATCTTGAGCTTCATTGGTTGCTGCGCCTGTATGAGGTGTTAATGACAACCCAGAGTTCATTAATAATTGAATTTCTGGTTTCGGTTCTTTTTCAAACACATCCAAAGCAGCGCCTGCAACTTTTCCACTTTCAATAGCTTTTACAAGGGCTATTTCATTTACAACGCCACCACGTGCGGCATTGGCTATAATGACGCCGTCTTTCATGATATTAAATTCAGCTTCGTCAATAACGTATTCTTTTTGTGCTGGAACATGCAATGTTATAAAATCGGATTGCTTTAAAACCTCTTCTTTAGAAATGGTTTTAATATCAAAACTCACTTTTTGTCCATCAAAAAAATCTAATTCTAAAGTTGCTTTATCGATAAACGGATCAAAAGCAATAACTTTCATACCTGCGCCCAAACCAACTTTAGCCGTGGCTTGCCCAATACGACCAAAACCTAAAACCCCTAAAGTTTTTCCTTTTAACTCCGTTCCTTTAGCATAGGCTTTTTTTAATTTCCCAAAATTTACATCGCCTTCCAAAGGCATGTCTCTGTTTGAGTTGTGTAAAAATCTTGCAAGGCCGTAAAAGTGTCCAAACACCAATTCTGCAACAGAATGTGAGGAAGATGCAGGTGTATTGATTACATGAATGCCTTTGCTTTTGGCATAATCAACATCAATATTATCCATACCAACGCCACCGCGACCAATAATTTTTATGCCGGGACAGGCATCTATTAAGTCTTTACGAACGGTCGTGGCGCTTCTCACTAAAATAACACTAATGTCCTTCTCGTTGATGTAATTTATTAATTGTTCTTGAGCTACCGTAGTTGTAATAACTTCATAACCACCCTTTTCAAGAGCTTCTTTTCCGGTTTTAGAAATACCATCGTTTGCTAATACTTTCATTGTTTAAGTTAAAAGTTAAAAGTTAAAAGTTAAAAGTTCTGGGAACTATCAATAATTCAACTTCAAATTATTTTTTTTGTTTTTATCATTCCGATGAAGTATGACTTATAAATCCTATGATGAGATTTCTTAACTTCGTTCGGAATGACGGTGTTTATTTAAGCTTTACTTTCTAATTCACTCATGACTTCTACGAGTACTTTTACACTATCTATAGGCAAAGCGTTGTACATAGAAGCTCTATATCCGCCCACACTTCTGTGACCGCTTAAACCGCTAATACCAGCTTCTTTTAACATGGTTTCAAAGGTTTCTTTTAAATTCTCGTTTTGAAGTGTGAAAGTAGCATTCATAATAGATCGGTCTTCTTTGGTTGAGAATCCTTTAAATAATGGATTTAAATCTATCTCAGAGTACATCAATTGTGCTTTTTTCTCATTTAATTCTTCAATCTTTGCAACGCCACCTAATTTTTTTATCCATTCTAAGGTTAGCATGGAGGTGTACACAGCAAACACTGGAGGTGTATTATACATACTTCCATTTGATATATGTAATTTATAATCCATGATGGCAGGAACTTTACGAGACACTTTTCCTAAGATATCCTCTTTAATAACGACTAATGTGGTTCCTGCTGGGCCCATATTTTTTTGAGCACCTGCATAAATCAAATCAAATTTTGAAAAATCTAAAACACGAGAAAAAATATCACTACTCATATCGCATACCATAGGAATTGGTGACGTTGGGAATGATTTTATTTGTGTGCCAAAAATGGTATTGTTGGATGTGCAATGAAAATAATCATAATCTTCAGGAATATCATAACCTTTTGGAATATAATTGAAGTTAGCACTTTCTGAGGACGCTACTTCATAAATATCATCCAAAATCCTAGCTTCTTGTATTGCTTTTTTACTCCAAGTTCCGGTGTTTAAATACCCAGCTCTTTTTTCTAGAAGATTCATGGCAACCATTAAAAATTGTGTACTGGCGCCACCTTGCAAAAATAAGGCTTTATAACCTTTGCCTTCTAAGCCTAAAAGTTCTAAAACTAAAGCCCTGGCCTTTTCCATAACATCTACAAAGGGCTTGCTTCTGTGTGATATTTCTAACAAGGACAACCCATCATTGTTAAAATCTATAACGGCATGTGATGCTTTTAATAAAACTTCTTGAGGTAAAATACTAGGTCCTGCACTAAAGTTGTGTTTTTTCATTTTATTTAAGAATTTAAAGATGCAAAGTTCCTAATAAATTGAGGATTTTATGTTATAAAATCCATAATTTTTTCGTCAAATTGCTAATAAAAATTCAATAGAATCAACATCATCCGCATAATCCCAAAGTTGAGGTTTTTGAGTCATTCCAAAAGCAATTTCATTTTCAACAAAACCGTTAGAAACCATGCATTGAATGGAAGCTTTTTCTTGTTGCAATTTTTCTTTTAGTTCACCCTCATGGTTATAATATTCATAGAAAACCGTTGCTATAGGAGACACAGCGCTCGAATCTTCTTTTATCATTAAAAACCCATTTTCAAGCATATCAAATTCACTCATGATATACACCGCTTTATTATAGTCGTAATTATTGGCATATTTTGCTTTTTCAATAATTGGATGCCAGTGATACATACCTTGAAAAAATAAATCAAAATTATAACCTTTTGGAACATAGAGTTTTGATACGTTTCTGCATCCTAAACCATAATATCTAAAAATGTCTTCGGATAGTGCCTGCATGTCTTCCAAGGTTTCTTGTCCGTTTAAAACAGCTATAGAATTACGGTTATTTCTTATAATGGAAGGTTTATTCTTAAAATAATATTCAAAATAACGTGCCGTATTGTCGCTTCCGGTGGCAATAACGGCATCAAAATTTTCTAATTTGTCTTCAGTAAACTGAATGACACCTTTGAATTTAGGTTCTACATATACCAAATACTTAGCTAAATAAGGAATGATGAATTTATCATTGGATGATTGTTTTACCAATGCTTTATGACCACTTATCAACACCGATAAAAAATCATGAAAGCCAACTAACGGAATATTGCCCGCCATAATAATAGCTACTATTTTAGGGTTTTTTATAGTTAAATTATAAGGCGATAACCATTTACTTAATTGTTCTGTGGTTAAAGATTCCACCCAGCCGTTTAAGGCAAATGCCATATTTTCTTTGGTAAACCATCCGTTGTGTTCTTCGGCTAATTTTAATTGATGTTTAAAACCATCAAAAAACAAATCGTTAAATTGAACACTTTCTTTTTTTTCAACGATTTCATTTGAAAATTGACTTAAAAATTCTCCTAATTTTACAAAAGCGTTAATTCTTTGTTGTAAATTCATTCTGCATTTGTTTTTTTATAGTTTTGGCGTTAATTTAGCCATTGCAAATTTAGAAAAAGAAAATGCTATGGCAATTATAATAACAGATGAATGTATTAATTGTGGTGCTTGTGAGCCAGAATGTCCAAACACCGCCATATATGAAGCTGCAGATGATTGGCGCTATAACGACGGCACCAGTTTAAAAGGTAAAGTGGTTTTAACCAGTGGAAAGGAAGTGGATGCTGATGAAGCTCAAGAGCCCGTTAGTGATGAGGTTTACTATATTGTACCCGATAAGTGTACCGAATGTAAAGGTTTTCATGATGAGCCTCAATGTGCTGCGGTTTGCCCAGTAGATTGTTGTGTGCCAGATGACAATCATGTTGAAACTGAAGAAGAACTCTTGGCAAAACAACGGTTTATGCATCCAGAAGATTAGTAGATAATCGAGAATAAATAAAAAAACCTGAGCCAAATACTCAGGTTTTTTGTTAATGAATGGAATTCTGTCATTATTTTATTGAGAATATTATATCTTAGATATTCTACCTAAAAATCATTTTTGCAATTAAAATTATCATGGATGAAATATAATAAATACATAAAAGAATCACCATTAGTATCTGAAATCGGTCTAGGAGCTTGGCAGCTTGGAGAAAATTCCGGTTGGCAAAGTATGTCTGAAAAAGAGGCTATTGATATGGTCTGTGAATCCATTGAGTTAGGAGTTAATTTTTTTGATACCGCTCCAAATTATGGCCGTGGAACTAGCGAATTAAGACTTGGAAAAGCACTAAAGAGTTTTGATAGAAGTCAGTTGGTTATTAACACAAAATTTGGCCATACTGATACTGGAAAAACAAACTATGATGCCCATTACATTCGGACATCTTTAGAAGGCAGCTTGAAAAGATTACAAGTAGATTATGTAGATTCTTTTATTATACACAGTCCTCCGTCACAATATCTTGATGGCAATAATAATCCCCATTACGAGATTTTAGAACGTTTGGTCGAGGAAGGAAAAATTTGTGCATACGGAGCTTCATTAGATACTTACAATGATATGAAGCTTTTTATGGACACAACAAACGGTCGTGTTATTGAAGCGTTTTTTAATGTCCTTCATCAAGATTCGGCTAAAGCATTTGATTTGGCACAACAAAAAGAGGTTGGTATTATTGTAAAAATTCCGCTCGATTCTGGTTGGCTATCTGGTAAATACAACGCTGAAAGCACCTTTAACGATATCAGAAAACGTTGGTCAAAAATGGATATCATTACACGAAGTAATTTAATAGAAAAAGTAAAACAGATTATTGGAAAAGAGAATAATTTGGCTCAAACAGCCTTGTCTTTTTGTTTGTCCTTCGATGCCGTTTCTACTGTTATTCCTGGTAACACAACAATGGCTCAGCTAAAAAATAATTTAGAAAGTGCTAACAAACCAATTTCAAGGGAACTTGTTGAAACATTAAGGGATTTTTATAAAAATGAAGTTGAACATCTCCATCTTCCTTGGTAGGTTGAATCAGTTCAATTTGCTGTGTTTGATGAAATGAAAGTAACTAAGAATAATTTACCATGAACCATTGGCAATTAACCATGAATCCTGAGCTTTTAACTTGTGTATTTTTTGTTTAACAATATTTAATTTTCAAATTAAACCTATTTATTTTCTTAGTTATTATGGAATGCCATGCAATGGTTTTTTGCTTATTTTTATATAAAAATCAAAAAGCAATAAATTAAACATGGAAAATCATATAAATGTAATAAAACGGCGAGAGTTTTTAAAAAGCAGCGCAAAGGTTACTGCAGCAACCATGTTAATGGGTATAGGAAGTTCAAAGCTATTCGCTTTCTCTTTTGCCCCATTAAAAAATTCAGTTCCAGCTGTTACACTTAACAATGGTATCCTTATGCCAAGGCTTGGTTTTGGCACCAATACTCTTAAAGGAGCTATGGGTACACAAAGTGTGTCTGATGCCATTTCAGTGGGTTATCGCCTTATAGATACCGCTCATATTTATGGGAATGAAGAAGCTGTAGGAGAAGGAATCAAACAAAGTGGAATTGATAGAAAAGAATTGTTTATTACCTCAAAACTATGGGTTGACTTTGCTGGCTATGAAAGTACTAAAAAGGCATTTGAAACTTCTATAAACAAGTTGGGTACAGAGTATTTAGACCTATATCTTATCCATCGTCCACGAGGTGATGTAAAAGGTACATGGCTGGCCATGGAAGAACTTTACAAAGCTGGCAAAATTAGAGCTATTGGGGTGAGCAATTTTTTACCTGATCAACTTAATGATATGATGGAATATGCAAAAATAACACCAGCCATCAATCAGATTGAAACTCATGTTTTCTTTCAGGAGAACAATTCCTATGAATTTTTGAAAAACTCCGAGACACAAATGGAAGCTTGGTCTCCTTTTGCAGCGGGACGAAACGGCATTTTTGAAAACCAAACCTTGGCTGAAATTGGCAAAAAATACAATAAGAGTAATGCTCAGGTATCTTTAAGATGGCATTACCAAAGAGGCGTTGTTGCCATTCCTAGGTCTTCCCAAAAAGCACATATGATTGAAAATCTGGATATTTTCAATTTTGAACTTAGTGAAACAGATATGAAGACTATTGCCACTTTAGATCTCAATAAGACTCAATTTCCTGAGTGGGGATAGAATGTTATGAAAAGGCTATATTTATTTCAGGTTTTGTAATAAATTGAATGAGATACAAGAAATAAAACTTTGTAGAAGGCTGAAAATGAAGTGTATTTTAACCCTAAACATTTTTTATACTATACCTATTACATCATCCAATTACCACCGTAAAACTATTCCTCACCTTTAAACTCTTTCATCTCGGTAAGTGGTTCAAGGGTTTGGTCTTGTTTCCAAATAGAAGCGTCGTATTCATGAAGTTTAACATAAGGCACCGTTTTTTGTTCGGTAAGGTTATCAAAAACATCCAAGGCTATTTTTGTGCTTTGGTTTAGCAATAATTCTTGCTTGGTAATCACAGAACCTTCAATGGTAAATTCAAAATTGGTTTTGTTTTTCTCCGTGCTATTTTCAATAAATTTTAAAGGTCTGCTAACATAAAAATATCGGCCTTCTTCAAATTTAATATATTGCGGTTGGTATTTGTTTAAGGTGTCTTTTTGAAATATGATGGTGCCTTTTCGCATGTTTTCTATATATTTAACACCAAACAGAAGTTTTAAATTAAGTTTTTCACCACGTTTGCCATCAGCAAATTCAAAATCTACTTTAGTCACGGCAAAAGACTCATCAACAATAAAAATGGTGCCCACATATTTAGACTTAGAACGTCTTGGCTTGTATTGGATTATGTATATTAATTCGTCATTAAAATAAGAAATGTCTTGAAAACTATATTCGTATAAATCGGCATCCAGAAGTTTTGAAAGCATAGAGTTATCATAAAATTGAGCACGTTTTAATAAATTACTGGTTTGCCCTTTTAAATTTTTAATTTGATATTCTTGCTTTTGTTTTTCTTTAGAGGCTTCATCTTTTAATGATAACGAATCTTCAATTTTAAACAAGCCGGTTTTAAGTTTATAGGTTAAGGTCGTGTCTAAATATTTTAAAATAACACCTTGTGCTCTGCTTTGAACTTCTTCAATAGACAAGTTGTTTTTCTGGTCTAAAAGTTCTGTGGCTTTCTGCACTATGAGTTTAGTTTTTAAGGAATCGTCTATAAACAAGGTGCCTTTAAAATCTTTAAAATGAATGGTATAGCTATTCACAATAGCTTTCGATAAGGAGTCTAAACTTTTATTGGTAGATTCTAACTGATTTTTTTTAACATGTGATGATTTTTCGACTTCAAAATCTAAACGATCAAAATCTATATAGGCAGTTTCTCTTGAAAAAAAGCTGTGTTTGTATAATTTATTTTCGTAATTATCTAAAAGATGCTGCCTGGCTTTGGCGATAATGGAATCGGCATTTGGTTTTTTGTTGCTAATAAAAACCGTGCTAAGTTCATTAAGAGATTCTTCTAAAGCAACAACAAATTTTTGATTTTTTATATCTTCAATACTTATGGTTTTATTCTTATACCCTAAACATAAAACGGTTATTTGCGTATCATCATGGATGTCATTTAGAGTAAAAAAGCCTTCTTCATTTGAAATTACGCCACTAAATTCTGCTGTTTTAATAGCTGCAAAAGGAATGGGTTTTTGAGTTGCTTTGTCAATTAATTGAGCAGTTACGGTTTGTGAAAACACAGAAACGCTGCTGAGAAATAGCAAAAAATAAGTAAAAATAAGTTTCATAATAGATGGCTTCATTTAATTGACGAACAAAACTCGATGATGTTACAAATATAAATGAATAGATATCATAAGCTTTTACTTTAAATAAAAGAGGAATTAATTACATTTGCACTCGCAAAAAATACTGAAAATATGAAAGCTGGAATAGTAGGATTACCAAATGTAGGAAAGTCAACCTTGTTTAATTGCTTATCAAATGCCAAAGCGCAAAGTGCAAATTTTCCGTTTTGTACTATTGAGCCCAATATAGGTGTGGTAAATGTACCGGACAAACGTTTAGAAAAACTGGAAGAATTGGTAAAACCTGTAAGAGTTCAACCAGCAACGGTTGAAATTGTTGATATTGCCGGATTGGTTAAAGGCGCCAGTAAAGGCGAAGGTTTAGGAAATCAGTTTTTAGCAAACATAAGGGAAACAGATGCCATTTTGCATGTATTACGTTGTTTTGATAACGATAATATTGTGCATGTAGATGGAAACATAAATCCTATTCGCGATAAGGAAACCATTGATATGGAATTGCAGTTAAAGGATTTAGAAACCGTTGATAAAAAGCTTGAAAAAGTAAAGCGTGCAGCAAAAACGGGTAGCAAAGAGGCTCAAAAAGAAGAAGCAGTATTGCTTAAAATAAAAACCAATTTAGAAGCTGGTATTTCAATAAGAGCTCTTGAATTTAATGAAGATGATTACAACGATTTTGTAAAACCTGCCCAATTTATTACAGAAAAACCAGTGATGTATGTATGTAATGTTGATGAAGGTTCCGCAGTTTCTGGTAATAAATATGTTGACTTGGTAAAAGAATCTGTTAAGGATGAACATGCTGAAGTTCTGGTATTGGCCGTTGGAACAGAGGCAGATATTAATGAATTGGATGATTATGAAGAACGCAAAATGTTTCTTCAAGATATTGGCTTGGACGAACCAGGTTCTGCTAAGTTAATTAGGTCTGCTTATAAGCTTTTAAAACAGCAAACCTATTTTACAGCTGGTGTAAAAGAAGTGAGAGCTTGGACCATTGATATTGGTGCCACAGCACCACAAGCTGCAGGCGTTATCCATACAGATTTTGAAAAAGGGTTTATAAGGGCTGAAGTGATTGCCTATGATGACTTTGCTTCTTATGGTAGTGAAGCCAAAGTAAAAGAAGCTGGAAAAATGCGTGTTGAAGGCAAAAATTACATCGTAAAAGATGGCGATGTTATGCATTTTTTGTTTAATGTTTAGATATGTTTCTCTTTAATTACTTTTAAGATTTTTAATCTTTCCTATATAAAACAGAATAGGTTTTTTGTAATATTCATATAGCTTAAATTTCATGAAATCGCCTAAGTCTTTCGTATATGGTATTGTTTTAGGCTTGATAGGTATCATCCTGTTTTCTTCAAAAGCAGTGATGGTTAAATTGGCCTATCAGTATGAGGTTGATGCGATAAGCGTTTTACTTTTTAGAATGTTATTTTCCTTTCCTTTTTATGTGGTTATTGCTATAATTTTCAGACATAAAAATAGTGACACAGATTTAGTTAAAAAAGATTATTTATGGGTCTTCTTTTTTGGTTTTGTTGGTTATTATTTGTCCAGTTATTTCGATTTTTTAGGACTTATTTATATTAAGGCAAGTTTAGAACGAATCATCTTATTTATTTATCCAACCATTGTGATATTGTTTAATAGGGTATTTTTAAAACAAGCGGTATCTAAAAATCAAATATATGCCATCATATTGACTTACATAGGTATTATTATTGCCTTTTGGAATGAAGTGGCCATTTCTGGAAATGATACGTATTTAGGTGGATTTTTTATTGTGCTCTGTGCTGTTACATATGCGGCTTATTTATCTGGTAGTGGTTGGTTAATTCCAAAATTTGGTGTTGCAAAATTTACAGCTTATGTTATGATAGTATCTTGCATTTGTGTCTTTATTCATTATGGTATTTCCCATAAAATGGATTTGTTAAATTATTCTTGGCAGGTATATTTTTTAGGGTTTTTATTAGCTGTTTTTGCTACTGTAATACCCTCATTTTTAGTCTCTGCTTCTATTAAACTGATAAGCTCATCAAACTTTGCTGTTATTGCCGCTGTTGGACCTATTTCAACCATAATTTTAGCGGCCATTTTTTTAAATGAACAATTAACTTTATTACAATTATTAGGCGCATTTGCTGTTATAATTGGAATTTCATTAGTATCTTTAAGCAAGAAAAATTAATAGTTGTTTTTGGTCGATTTTTAGTGAAATTTAATGTTCTCAACAACATTATTTTTTCATTGTTAATTAATTTCTCAAAAGGCTGTTTCATTTTTTACTTTGATATATTATATTAGCGACCAATCACAAAATTTCACTCCAATCTATGGCTGAACAAACTAATTATACCGAAGATAATATACGCTCGCTTGACTGGAAAGAACATATCCGTATGCGTCCAGGAATGTATATTGGTAAGTTAGGTGATGGCTCTTCTCCAGATGATGGTATTTATGTCCTTTTAAAAGAGGTTTTAGACAACTCCATTGACGAATATGTTATGGGTGCTGGTAAAACCATTGATGTTTCCATTCAAGGCACCAAGGTTACGGTTCGCGATTATGGCAGGGGCATTCCGCTTGGAAAAGTGGTTGATGTGGTTTCTAAAATGAATACTGGTGGAAAATATGATTCTAAAGCTTTTAAAAAATCGGTTGGTTTAAATGGCGTTGGTACCAAAGCGGTTAATGCTTTATCATCGTTCTTTAGAGTGGAATCGACTCGTGATAATAAGTCAGCTTCAGCTGAGTTTGAAAAAGGGAATCTTACCAATCAAGATTTATTAGATGACAGTTCAAGAAGAAAAGGAACTAAGGTATCTTTTATTCCTGATGAAAGTATCTTTAAAAATTATAAATTCAGAAACGAATACGTCATTAGAATGCTTAAAAACTATGTGTATCTTAATACCGGGTTAAGCATTATTTTTAATGGTGAAAAATATTTTAGTGAAAATGGTTTAAAAGATTTACTGTCTGAAAACATTACGGAGTCAGATAGATTATACCCTATCATTCATTTAAAAAGTGAAGATATAGAAATAGCCTTAACCCATAGTAAAACCCAATATAGTGAAGAATACCATTCTTTTGTAAACGGTCAGAATACCACACAAGGAGGAACGCATTTAGCGGCTTTTAGAGAAGCACTAGTAAAAACCATACGAGAATTTTATGGTAAAAATTATGAAGCGGCCGATGTTAGAAAGTCCATCGTTTCGGCAGTTTCAATAAAAGTTACAGAGCCTGTTTTTGAAAGCCAGACCAAAACAAAATTAGGGTCTACAGATATGGGTGGAGGTTTGCCAACGGTTAGAACTTTTATCAATGATTTTGTAAAAACGCATTTAGATAATTATTTACATAAAAACACCGAAGCTGCAGAGAAAATTCAACGTAAAATCCTTCAAGCTGAACATGAAAGAAAAGAACTTTCCGGCATTAGAAAGTTAGCAAAAGACCGAGCTAAAAAAGCCAGTTTGCACAATAAAAAACTAAGAGATTGTCGTGTGCATTTTGGGGACATCAAAAATGAACGCAATTTAGAATCTACCTTATTCATCACAGAAGGAGATTCGGCCTCTGGAAGTATCACAAAATCTCGCGATGTTAATACCCAGGCTGTGTTTAGTTTAAAAGGAAAGCCTTTAAATTCTTACGGATTAACCAAGAAAATTGTGTATGAAAATGAAGAATTTAATTTGCTTCAAGCCGCTTTAAATATTGAAGAATCGATAGAAGATTTACGATATAACAACATCGTTATTGCCACAGATGCCGATGTAGATGGCATGCATATTAGATTGCTTTTAATAACATTTTTTTTACAGTTCTTTCCAGAATTAATAAAAGAAGGCCATCTATATATTTTGCAAACGCCGTTGTTTAGGGTTCGAAATAAAAAAGAAACTATTTATTGCTATTCTGAGCAAGAACGTAAAGATGCTATTGAAAAGTTAACACCAAAACCTGAAATTACCAGATTTAAAGGTTTAGGAGAAATTTCTCCAGATGAATTTAAAAACTTTATAGGGGAAAGTATTCGTTTAGATCCTGTCATGTTAGACAAAGATTTATCTATTGAAGAATTACTAGAATTTTACATGGGTAAAAACACACCAGATAGACAGAAGTTTATAATTAACAATCTTAAAGTTGAGTTAGATATTGTTGAAGAAACTTAATTACTATAGTCATGTTATATCAAGAAATTAAAATCAAAAAGAAAATTCATTCTAAAACAGTCTTAGACTATCACAAAAGAACAAAATTAAAAAAGGAAACAACCAAACATTCGCTTTATAACAAGAGAAAAGACGATTAATGATTGAAGAAAACGACGATTTGTTAAATCCGCAAGGCGATAATCAAGATTCCATTACCAGAATTACTGGAATGTATAAAGATTGGTTTTTAGACTATGCCTCGTATGTTATTTTAGAACGAGCTGTACCCGCTATTGAAGATGGTTTTAAACCAGTTCAGCGGCGTATTATGCACTCCATGAAAGATCTAGACGATGGTCGTTATAACAAAGTAGCCAATATTGTTGGGCATACCATGCAATATCATCCGCATGGAGACGCAAGTATTGCAGATGCTATGGTTCAAATTGGTCAAAAAGATTTGCTCATTGATACGCAAGGAAACTGGGGAAATATTTTAACGGGCGATAGTGCCGCAGCTTCCAGATATATAGAAGCTCGACTATCAAAGTTTGCCTTGGATGTTGTTTACAATCCTAAAATTACAGAATGGCAAGCATCTTATGATGGACGAAGAAAAGAACCCGTTAATTTGCCCGTTATGTTTCCGTTGCTTTTAGCGCAAGGCGGCGAAGGTATTGCCGTTGGATTATCTACTAAAATATTACCACATAACTTTATTGAACTCATTGATGCTTCTGTTAAGCATTTAAAAGGAAAGAGTTTTATCTTATTTCCAGATTTTCCAACCGCTGGAATTATTGATGTAAGCGATTACAAAGATGGGTTACGTGGAGGAAGAATTAGAGTTAGAGCAAGAATATCCCAACTGGACAAAAGCACTTTAGTCATCACCGAAATCCCTTTTGGAACGAATACAACCTTGCTGATAGATTCTATTTTAAAAGCCAATGACAAAGGTAAAATCAAGATTAAGAAAATAGAAGATAATACCGCCGCAGAGGTTGAAATTTTAGTGCATTTACCTTCGGGAATTTCTCCAGACAAAACCATAGATGCGCTTTATGCCTTTACAAGTTGCGAAAGTTCTATTTCGCCTTTAGGTTGTGTTATTGAGGATAATAAACCGCTTTTTGTTGGGGTAACTGAGATGTTAAAACGCTCAACAGATAATACGGTTCAACTTCTTAAAAGCGACCTGGAAATAAAGTTAGATGAGTTTGAAGAACAATGGCATTTTGCATCGTTAGAACGCATCTTTATTGAGAATAGAATTTATCGCGACATTGAAGAAGAAGAAACCTGGGAAGGTGTTATCCATGCCATTGACAATGGATTAAAACCTCACATCAAACATTTAAAACGCGCTATTACGCATGAAGATATAGAGCGTTTAACCGAGATACGAATTAAACGGATATCAAAATTTGATATAGACAAAGCGCAACAAAAAATAGAAGCTTTAGAAGATCAAATCGCAGGCGTAAAACATCATTTAGAACATTTAATAGACTATGCCATAGCTTATTTTACCAGATTAAAAAAAGATTATGGTAAAGGAAGAGAGCGTAAAACGGAAATCAGGGCTTTTGATGATGTAGATGCTACAAAAGTAGCCATTCGTAATACCAAACTTTATGTGAATAAAGAAGAAGGTTTTATTGGTACTTCACTCAAAAAAGACGAATATGTTTGCGATTGTAGCGATATTGATGATATTATTGTGTTTACCAAAGACGGTAAAATGATGATAACCAAAGTAGATTCTAAAACATTTATTGGCAAAGATATTATCCACTTAGAAGTTTTTGATAAAAAAGACAATCGTACTATTTATAACATGATTTACAGAGATGGCACCAAAGGACCATCATACATCAAAAGATTTGCCGTTACTAGCATTACCAGAGATAAGGAGTATGATTTAACCAATGGAAGTAAAGGCTCAACCATCTTGTATTTTTCTGCCAATCCTAATGGAGAGGCCGAAGTTGTTACCATTCTTTTAAGACAAGTAGGCAGTATTAAAAAACTTAAATGGGACTTGGATTTTGCTGATATCATCATTAAAGGAAGGAACTCAAAAGGGAATTTGGTAACCAAATATTCCATTAAAAAAGTTGAATTAAAAGAAAAAGGCATTTCAACTTTAAAACCCAGAAAAATTTGGTTTGATGATTCTGTTCAACGCTTAAATGTGGATGGAAGAGGCGAGTTGATAGGCGAGTTTAGGGGCGAAGATAGATTGCTTATCATCACACAATCTGGAACCATAAAAACTATTTTGCCAGAACTTACCACACATTTTGATAATGATATGATTGTGCTTGAAAAATGGCTTCCAAAAAAGCCAATTTCAGCCATTTATTATGATGGAGAAAAAGAACGATATTTTGTAAAACGATTCTTAATTGAAAATGAAAATAAAGAAGAAATTTTTATTTCTGAACATCAAAAATCGCAATTAGAAATTGTTTCAACCGATTGGATTCCAAGAGCCGAAGTTGTTTTTTCTAAAGAACGAGGTAAAGACCCAAAAGATAATTTAGAGATAAGCCTAAACGAATTTATTGCTATAAAAGGCATTAAAGCACAAGGAAACCAATTAACTACCGATAAAGTAAAACAAATTAATTTGCTCGATGCTTTACCTTATGAAGCGCCAGAAGAAATTCATGCGGATGAACTTGAAGTGATTGATGAAGAAACCGTGACTACTAATGATGATGAAAAGGCGGTTACAAAAGATTTGGATATAGATGATTCTGAAATTGATGATAAAGGTCAAATTACGCTATTTTAGTTTTTTGAAGACATCCATTTATCCAAAGTTTCTATGTAGTTGGAATGCAACTTAGACCAATACGGAAAATCACTTTCGTCAACATTATTCATAGCATGTGAAGCGCCTTTAAGAAAATGTACTTCAAAATTATTATTATTTGCTTTTTTAAGTGCTTCAGCTATTATTTCAGAACTTTCTATAGGAATAATGTTATCTTTTGTGCCTTGTACTATTAGTATAGGTTGTTTAACTTTTTTAAAATAAGGAATAGGAGAGTAAAATAATTTCTTATCAATTTTTACTTCATCTAAATTCGGTATCCAAATATTTTTAAACCAAACTTTATCTTGTTTACTTTTAATTAGTTTTTCTAAATCGGTTTTTGAAAGTGTACCAGCGATAAATCTAAAAACGTCACCTTGCAATTTAACTGCTTCATCTATTTTATCACCAATGTCATGAGAATTTGAATTTTTCCAGTAATTTAAATCACTTTCTAATAAAGTAACGCCAGGACAGCTTACTACAATTCCATAATTAAGTTCAGGTAGTTTATTTAAAATATATGGAACTTTTGAAGCCCCTTGACTGCTGCCTTTAATCCCAATTTTTGAAATAGGAATATGTGTTTTATTTGAAAAATAATTGATGGCATAAATATCATCAAATGATAATTCTTCAATAGTTGATGAGGTCCAATCTCCTTCAGAATTTCCCGTGCCACGTTTATCATAATGAAATGTTGTGTAGCCTTTTTGTGCAAAAAGAATGGCTTCTGCTCTTGATGAGCTTCTATCTGCATTTCCAGAAGATGTTACTATAACTAGAGCATTTCCATTACTTTTTTGTGGATACCAAATAGTGCCATTTATACTAAAGTTATTTGATTTGAAAACGATGTCTTCATTTTTAAGAGTTTGCTCATTTTTTAATTCCTTCTCTAAAGAATAATTAACAGTAATTGTATCAACAGTTAAAGAACCTTGTAGTTTTTCATTATTTTCAACCCATTTGTTTTTAAAGGTATAGGTATAATAATCACTTTGAAGTTTAAAGTTTATTGAATCTTCAACCACACTTATTTGTTGCAATGGAATTCTATTGGCATTTTGTTCTAAGCTGGTGAAAAATACTTGATAATTAGAAGAATCTCTTTCAACTTCAAAAATAATATTATCAGTAAAATTTCCGTAAGAAAAAGTTCCTATATAATGGCCTTCTTTGCTTGTATTTATTGGTTGGTTCGCTTGCTTGCAAGACGCCAACATAAGTATTAACACTATGGAAAATAGTAAGTTTAGTGTATGTTTCATAATTATTCTTATTTTAATTATTCAAAAAACACCGAATATAAATAGCGTCCTGGAGCAAAGGTAAATCCACCAGCAATAATAATAGCGCCAAAATAAAGCAATATCATTTTTCTTTTATGAGCTTTAACATTTTTATTTTTTATGGCTAAATAGGCTGTCGGAACTGTATAAATGGTCAAAAAACTAAAGAGATGAATCCATCCAAAATGATTCCATAAGGTAGGGCCAACTTTGGCAGACATAAATAAAGTTACAAAAGCAGTAAATAACATCAATACCATGTATATTCTACCAATCACAACATGAACAGGTGTTCCTTTTCTTAAAATTAAACTCACTGTTCCTAGTATAAATGCAGGAAATACGGTAGCAAGATGTACAAACATTAAAGTTTCATAGGTCATTGTTATTCTGCTTTCTTTTTATTAATTCTAAAGCTTAAAAACTCCACGAACAAGGAGAATGCAATGGCAAAATATAAATAGCCTTTAGGTATGGCACCAACTTCATTTCCAAATAGTTTGGTATGTGATAAATGCGCGGCTTCTGTAATAAGCATAAATCCAATAAGTATTAAAAAAGACAAACCCAATAACTGCATACTAGGATGCTCATCAATAAACTTGCGAATAGGATTTGCAAACCCAATCATAATGCCTATTGAAATTACAACGGCTATTATCATTAACAGCAAATTGTAATTATGATTTTCATGTAAACCATTGGTCATTCCTACAGCCGTTAAAATGGAATCTATAGAGAAAATAAAATCAATAATTAAAATTTGAACAATGGCTTGTGATAATGATTTTATCTTTTTTCCTTTCAGTTCCTTTTCATCATGTTTGGGTGATTCTACTTTTTCATGAATTTCAGAGGTGCTTTTGTAAATTAAAAATAAGCCACCACCAAATAAAATAATAGCTTGCCAACTTATTGCCATGTGTAGCCAAGAAGTCTCAAACGTGTAAAATGGATCTTTTAAACTTACTAAAAATGATACAAAAAACAATAAAATAATACGTTGAACCATAGCAAGCAATAAGCCAATGTTGGTAACTTTGTTCCGTTGAAATTCAGGTAGCTTATTGGCAGCAATGGATATAAAAACAATGTTATCAATACCTAAAATAATCTCTAAAAAAGTCAGTGTAAGAAGCGCCATAATGGCATCACTGGTAAATAAAAATTCTAACATGGAAATATTAAAAAGTTAAGCATCAAAATTAAATAAAATTGGTTCAGTAAAATAATTTGAGATGAGGTATTTATTATGTAATCTTTTTATTTATTTCTGAAATTATTTGATTTACCGGAGTTAAATAATCAAACCATTGGATGCTTTTATCTTTTTTAAACCAAGTTAATTGGCGTTTTGCAAACCGTCGCGTGTTTTTTTTTATTTCAGAAACGGCGAAATTTAGCGTCCAATTACCTTCAAAATAGTTGAACAATTCTTTATAACCAACAGTATTTAAGGCATTAAGTAATCGGTATTGATATAAGTTTCTGGCTTCATCCAATAATCCTGCTTGTAACATCATATCAACCCGTTGGTTAATTCTATGGTAAATAAGAGTTCTGTCGGCGTCCAGACCAATATTTATGGTTTTAAAGGTTCGCTTTGTTTTAATATGATTCAAAAAAGAGGAGTAAGGTTTGCTAGTGCCAATACAAATTTCTAAGGCACGAATGACTCGATGAGGATTTTCAATAGCCATGGTTTTATAGCTTTGAGGATCTAATGATTTTAACTGATCTTGTAGAAATGCCAGTCCTTTGGTTTGTAAATCATCATTCAACTGACTTCTAATGCTACTTTTAATATC
Organism: Flavobacteriaceae bacterium CG_4_10_14_3_um_filter_33_47; assembly: GCA_002784145.1. GTDB lineage: Bacteria > Bacteroidota > Bacteroidia > Flavobacteriales > Flavobacteriaceae > Yeosuana. The sequence continues at coordinate 42,421 of PFKE01000097.1, forward strand.
AGGAAAATCATCCAGTCCTTTTGTAACAGCATCTATATACAGCCCAGAACCACCAACCATAATCACAATGTCTTTGGTTTTAAAAAGTGATTCCAAGGTTTGCAAGGCATCTTTTTCGAATGCACCCACATTATAAGGGTCATGGATGGATTTATGATTAATAAAATGGTGTTTTACCACTTTTAAGTCTTCTTGAGTAGGCGCAGCGGTTCCAATAGACATTTCCTTAAAAAATTGTCTGGAATCAGCCGAAATAATCTGAGTGTTAAAATGTTGGGCAAGTTTTATACTTAAAGCTGTTTTGCCGATAGCCGTAGGACCAACTATTGAAATGAGGTGTTTAGCCATGATTTAATGGATGACCACATTTGTAGCAAAACTCAGCATTATCTTTATGCTTTTCAGCAGAACAATTGGGACAAGCTTGTGTATTAAGATTTACAGTGTTTTTTGTTGAATCTAATGATGATTTTGGTCTATTTGTAAATTCGGCAGTTACAATGCCCGTTGGAACGGCTATAATACCGTATCCCAAAATCATGACAATGGAGGCAATAAGTTGGCCTATGGGTGTTTGGGGTGTTATGTCTCCAAAACCAACAGTGGTGAGTGTAACGATACACCAATAAATACTTTGTGGAATGTTAGAAAATCCATGATCTTTGCCTTCCACTAAATACATCACCGTTCCTAAAATAACTGCTAAAATTACTACAACAAATAAAAACACTAATATTTTTGCACGACTTGCTTTTAATGCAAGTAACAAATTGTTTGAAGCTCCTATGTACCTTCCCAATTTTAAAATTCTAAACACTCTAAGTAATCGTAATGCCCGTAAAGCAGCTAAGGCATGAACGCCCCCAAAAATTAAAGAGATATATTTAGGAATGGTAGACAATAAATCTACGATACCATAAAAACTGGTAATATATTTTATTGGTTTTTTAACGGTGATTATTCTGGCTATGTATTCAAAGCTAAAAAGCATGGTAATGATCCATTCGGAAATATTTAAGAACGCATGATATTTTTTATCATAACTATCTACACTTTCTAGCATAACCAAAAGAATACTTGCAATAATGGTAACAAGTAATATAATATCAAATAATTTTCCTGCAGGCGTATCTGCTTCATAAATGATTTCATGAAGTTTGGTTTTCCAGGTTTTTTTAGTAGTCTTAGACATAGATTCAAAAATAGGAAAGATTTAAAACTTATCGTTCATTATTAAATTGAATAATTTTTAACCGTTTATTCCTTCTCAAATAACTTTGAATGATGTGTTGAGTGTCTCTATTATTTTCCATGGGCGTAATAATTGATTGTAGCAGCTCTAAGTTGTTGATTTGATAATTTAAATTAAAGAACCCTATGCCTTTAAAAACGCCGTTTTCAATATAAATGGCACTGCGTTCATCAATATCCCGACCTTTATCAACAATAACCATATTCGTGTTTTTATAGCTGTTTTTTTTAATGAAGGCTTCGGCGCGCTTGTTATAATCTTCATAATGTTCCTTACCTATACAAGCGCCATGACAGGTTTTAATATCATAATTAAAACAACTGGTTTTTGTTTTGTAAATACCCGTTAGTTTTTGACATAATTGGTACTCTTCAATGGCATGGATTATAAAACTTTTGGCACTATCCCTGTTACTAAAGGTTGTGATGGGTTTTTTTCTGCCATCAACCTTGTCAATTTTAAAATTGATGTAATGATGGTCATCGACAAAACTGTATAGCGCATGGGTAAAAACAGTTCTGCGTAAGGCTCTGTTGTAAAGAGGTTTATTGCGTTTAATTTCTTCACTTTCTTTGAGTAAAGCAACTAATTCACTTCCGGTAGTTTCATAAGTTACTGCAACAGCTTGAATTTGAATTTTTTTTGACTTGTGATTGGTATTTGTAAAATGCTGATTGATGCGTTTTTTTATATTATTGCTTTTGCCTATATAAATAATGTCGCCATCTGCTTTGTGAATGTAGTAAACGCCTGTAGCTGATGGCAATTGCTCAATGATATCAATATGCCTTGGTTCTAACTGTAGTTTTGGGTTTTTTCTAATGGATTCCTGAATTATTTTTTTTGAAGAATCTTTATCCATGAGCATTTTAAACAATTTTACCGTAGCAATGGCATCGCCAGAAGCACGGTGTCTGTCTGTTACCGGAATTCCTAAAGACCTTACCAATTTTCCTAAACTGTATGATGTTTGGTTAGGTATTAAATGCTTTGACAATTCTACAGTACACAAGGTTTCACGAATAAAATCAAACCCCAGACGTTTAAATTCTGTGACTAAAATACGGTAATCAAATTGGGCATTATGGGCAACCAAAATACAGTCTTCCGTAATTTCAACAATGCGTTTAGCAACTTCATAAAACTTTGGAGCGTTGCGTAACATGTTGCTGTTAATTCCTGTTAGGTTTACCACAAAGGGCTGTATGTCTCGTTCTGGATTGATAAGGCTAACAAACTGATCGGTTATTTGATGGCCATCGTATTGGTAGACAGCAATTTCAGTAATGCCTTCTTCATTATACTTTCCTCCAGTGGTTTCTATGTCTAATATTGCGTACAAAAAATGTTGATGCGTTTATTTGTTTTTGTTATTTCAAAACTAATTTTATATTGAATCTATTAAATTTATTTCAAATGATTTCTGAATTTAACTATAATTTCTGTTTCCAAATATACTACTTCCAATTCGTATCATAGTACTTCCACAGGTTATGGCTAATGGGTAGTCGCCACTCATGCCCATACTTAAAATTTTGAATTCTGAATTTTGAATTTTAAATTTATCAAAAACGGTTTTTAGATAGGTGAATTCTGCTTTAATTTGATTTTCGTATTCAGTAAATGTGGCCATTCCCATAAGACCAGTAATTCTAATATTTTTTAATTTAGAAAATTCATCCGACTGCAACAAACTGGTAGCATCTGATGGTGTCATTCCAAATTTTGAATCTTCAGTAGCTATTTTAATTTGAATCAAACAATCAATCGTTCTATGATTATTTTGTGCTTGTTTATTAATTTCTTCTAATAATTTAAAGTTATCAACACCATGAATTAAAGACACAAAAGGTGCCATATATTTTACTTTGTTTTTTTGGACATGGCCTATCATATGCCATTGAATATCTTTTGGCATGGTTTCGTATTTGCTCACCATTTCCTGAATTTTGTTCTCTCCAAAAATGCGTTGCCCTGCTTGGTAAGCTTCTAATAAATCCTCAACTGGTTTGGTTTTTGAAACGGCTACTAAAGTAACATGTTCAGGTAATAAAGCTTTAATATGATGGATGTTTTCTTTTATTGACATGACGTTTTTAAAATTCATAAATGGTTATTCCACTTCGAAGCTTTGGCAATATGTAGGTGCTTTTAGGAGGCATTTTTAGGCCGTCATCTGCAATTTGTTTCATTTGCTTTATGGTGGTTGCACACATGCCAAACCCAACATTATACTCGCCACTATCAACACTGCCTTTTATGTTTACCATTTCTTTGTTGCCATAAGTATGTGAATAAGAAATACGATTGTCGTTACGTAAATCATCAATCCCTAAAATAGGTTTTAAAATAGTTTTATATAAAATGTGAGCATCTAAAGCATCCAATGATGTTTTAAAATCATAGGTGGTTTTTCTCAAATATAACGAATAAAAATCGCCATCCAAATACATACTGAAATGATGTGGTTGTGTTGGTGTATATGGAGTATTGCCTCTATTTTGTATTCTGAAATCGGCATCTAACTTTACTAAAAATTCTTCTTTACTTAATCCGTTGAGGTCTTTAACCAATCTGTTAAATTCGTGTATAACCAATTCTGATTCTGGTATTAAATAAGACATGAAGAAATTATAGGATTCGGTTCCGTTATGATTTGGATTTGCCGCTTTTTCTTCTTGGTACAATAGATAAGATGATGCAGATCTATGATGGCCATCGGCTATGTAGATAGTGTTCATGTTTTTAAACTCATCCTGTATGGCTTTAATAGTGGATTCATCATCCACTTTCCATAAGTAATGTGTGTCTTTATAAGTCATGGTAAACTCATATTCGGCATGCTTTTTTTGAGTGTCTTTTATTATGGAGTCGATATTACTGTTGTCTGGATAAGTAAGTAAAACAGGTTCTGCATTAAAACCAACAGTTTTTAAATAGCTTTTAAAGGTTTCTTCACGCAACTCAATAGTATCTTCATGTTTTTTAATGATGTCTTTTTCATAATCTTCGGCACTTGCAGCTGCGATAATGCCGTTAAAGGTTTGATGGTGACGATTCACAATTTTATAAACGTAAAAAGAGGGCTTATCATCTTGAAAAAACACATGGTCTTCCTTAAATTCTAAATATCGATTTTTTACTAATTTGTAACGGTCTTCACCAGTGATAACTTGGTCGTATTTATATCCAGGATTTACAATATGCAGAAAGGTGTATGGATTATATGCCATTCTGGATTCCCGTTCATCAATCGTGTAACTTTGATATGAGCGTGAGGCAACCAATCCAACCATGGCTCTGGTTGGTCTTACTGCTTTAAATGGAATTATTTTGGCCATGGGTTTGGTTTTTGTGTTTCAGGTTTTAAGTTTAACTAACAACTGATTACTACTTACTAAACTGTTTTGCGGTTTTTTCAGCTTTTTTGTTTTGAGAGTAGTCATAAAAACCTTCACCAGATTTTACACCTAATTTTCCCGCACGAACCATATTAACTAGCAACGGACAAGAAGCATATTTAGGATTTTTAAAGCCTTCATACATCACATTTAAAATAGATAAACAAACATCTAGTCCAATAAAATCTGCTAATTGAAGTGGTCCCATAGGATGTGCCATACCAAGCTTCATAACCGTGTCAATTTCATAAACGCCAGCAACACCATGATAGAGCGTTTCAATAGATTCGTTTATCATGGGCATTAATATTCTGTTGGCAACAAAACCTGGATAATCATTTACTTCAACAGGAATTTTACCTAAACTTTTAGAGATATCCATGATGGTATTGGTAACGTCATCGCTAGTATTATAGCCTCTAATAATTTCGACCAATTTCATAATAGGTACCGGATTCATAAAATGCATTCCTATAACATGGTCTGGTCTGGAAGTTACCGAAGCTATTTGCGTAATGGATATGGATGACGTATTGGTTGCAAGAATGGTTCCTTCTGGACAATGTTCATCCAATTGTTTGAAGATGTTTAATTTTAAGTCAATATTTTCAGTAGCTGCTTCTACCACTAAACCTGCATATTCAACACCTTCTGTAACACTTGCAAATGTTGTGATATTTGATAAGGTGTCTGTTTTTTTTTCTTCAGTAATGGTTTCTTTACTTACCATTCTGTTTAAATTATTGGTAATGGTATCCATCCCTTTTTTTAAAGCGATGTCACTTACATCAATAAGTTGAACTCTAAATCCGTTTTGTGCAAAGGCGTGTGCAATACCATTACCCATGGTTCCTGCGCCAATAACTGCGACATTTTTTATCATGAAAAATTTATTTAAAACAATGTATTATTTGTGTTGCAACACGTAAGGCTTCTGTGCCATCATGAAGTGTTACAATGGGTTTTGTGTTATTATTAATGGCATCTGCAAAGGTTTCTAACTCATCTAAAATAGCATTGTTATTAGCAATGTTTGGATTATCAAAATAGATTTGTTTTTTAATACCTTCAGCATTTTGAAGAATCATATCAAAGTCTCCAACCTGTTCTGGAGCATCTTTCATTTTAACCACTTCGCACTTTTTCTCAAGAAAATCAACCGAGATGTAAGCATCTTTCTGAAAAAAACGTGTTTTACGCATATTTTTTAATGAGATTCTGCTCGCTGTTAAATTAGCCACACAACCATTTTCAAACTCAATTCGGGCATTGGCAATATCGGGTGTATCACTAATGACTGAAACGCCACTGGCAGAAATATGCTTGACTTTAGAATTAACTACACTTAAAATAATGTCAATATCATGGATCATTAAGTCTAAAACTACGGGTACATCGGTACCTCTTGGATTAAATTCCGCCAGTCTATGTGTTTCAATAAACATAGGCTCATGAATATCATTTTTAACGGCAATAAAAGCTGGATTAAATCGCTCTACATGTCCTACTTGTCCTTTTACATGGTTTTCGGCTAATAAAGTCCTGATTTTTTCAGCTTCTTCAACGGTTTTAGATATTGGTTTTTCAATAAAAATATGTTTCCCTTTGGTAATGGCCTTTAAGGCACAATCATAGTGTGAAAGTGTAGGCGTAACAATATCTACAACATCTACAACATCAATTAAATCTTCAATAGAATGAAAGAATTTATACCCAAATTCGGCTTCAACTTTTTTACCGTTTTCAGAATCAGCATCATAAAAACCAATAAGGTTATATTTTTTAGATTGATTGAGTAGTCTTAAATGAATTTTCCCAAGGTGACCAGCACCAAGAACACCAACTTTTAGCATTTTTATCAAGGTTTTCAACAAAAATAGCATAATTAAAGCATGAAATTTATAATAATCTACTAATTTTTTATGGATTATTTACGAAAAATTAATGTCCAATAAATTGTTTTTAGCTAAAATGTTTGACTAATTTTAGACTTGAAAAGACGACGAACATTGAAAGACACATTTAAGCATAAAGGATTACGGCAGCAGTTGGTTAAAGTGATAAAAACCAAGGGCATAAAAGATGAAAACGTTTTAAAAGCTATTGGAGAAGTGCCTAGACATTTATTTATGGATTCAGGATTTTTAGACCATGCTTATCAAGATAAAGCATTTCCAATTGCGGCCGACCAAACCATTTCCCAACCTTATACAGTGGCCTTTCAAACGGAATTATTGCAAGTTAAAAAAGGTAATAAAATTCTTGAAATAGGAACGGGTAGTGGGTATCAAACCGCTGTTTTATGTCAGTTGGGAGCCAAAGTGTACAGTATTGAACGACAATTAGAACTGTTTAAAAAAGCCAGTTTGTTTTTGCCAAAGTTGGGATATAGAGCTAAAAAATTGATTTTTGGCGATGGTTACAAAGGATTACCAGAAGAAGCCCCTTTTGATAGCATTATAGTTACTGCTGGCGCACCATTTGTGCCAAAACCTTTGTTAAACCAATTAAAAATAGGAGGAAGGTTAGTGATTCCTGTTGGTGAAACCATTCAAATTATGACGTTATTTATAAGAACAGAAGAAAGAGAATTTGAACAACATGAATTTGGAGAATTTAGATTTGTGCCTTTGCTTGAAGATAAGAATTAGAGGTATTTTTCACATATTTATTTTATAACAAAACCTTAATTTTTATCTAAATATTTCTTCGGAATGGGATGTTCATCACTTTCCTGAGCCCAGTAGATATTTATAATCCACCAGCGTTTCCCGTCATTTAATAATTGAATGCTGTTAATTCCTCTCATAAAAGGCTTTTCATCACGTCCGCTAGTAAAAGATTCGTAAGTGCTAAAAACGTGTGAGATGTTTGCAAAGGTATGCACCGTTCTATATATTTCTTTTTCAAAAAAACCATTTTTAACAAGCCATTCCCCTGAGCTTTCAATATAGTCCTCTGGGGTCATATAACGAACTT